>NZ_MWIG01000311.1:0-37522 GCF_002156145.1 Streptomyces sp. NRRL B-24572
TTCGCCATCGGCTACAGCGAGCCCGATGCCGGCACCGACCTGGCCGCCCTGAAGACCCGCGCGGTGCGGGAGGGGGACACGTACGTCGTCAACGGCCAGAAGATCTGGACGACGAACGGCGACACCGCCGACTGGGTCTGGCTCGCCGTCCGCACCGACCCCGACGCCCCGCCGCACAAGGGCATCACCATGCTGCTCGTGCCGACGAGCGACCCCGGCTACTCCTGCACGATCATCAACACCCTCGCCTCGCACGACACCACCGCGAGCTACTACGACGACGTCCGCGTCCCGGTCTCCCGCCGGGTCGGCGAGGAGAACAAGGGCTGGCGGCTCATCACCAACCAGCTCAACCACGAGCGCGTCACCCTCGCCGCCCACGGCACCATGGCGATCCGCGCCCTCCACGACGTCCAGCGCTGGGCCGCCGACACCCCGCTCTCCGACGGCCGCCGCGTCATCGACCTCCCGTGGGTCCGCCGGACCCTGGCCCGCACCCACGCCCGCCTCGACGCGATGAAGCTCCTCAACTGGCAGATGGTGAACGCCGTCCAGCACGGCACCCTCACCCCCCAGGACGCCTCCGCAGTCAAGGTGTACGGTTCCGAGGCCCGCCGCGACGCCTACGCCGCCCTCATGGAGGTCGTCGGCTCGGCGGGCGCCCTCAAGGAGGGCTCGGCGGGCGCCGTCCTCCACGGCGAACTGGAACGCGGCTACCGCTCGGCCGTCATCTTCACCTTCGGCGGCGGCAACAACGAGATCCAGCGCGAGATCATCTCCTGGATCGGCCTCGGCATGCCCCGCGTCCGCCGGTAGGGATGGTTGTGATGAGGCTTTTTAGTTGGCATTAAGGCCGGATAGTTGACACGGGGCGGAGCGCTCAGTCTGACGTGGGATGGGCTTGGCTGGTTGGCGTCCTAGGGTCGTTGACCTGCCAATTCCTCAGGAAGAGCGCAAGCGGGATGTGCAGCGAGTACGGGTTTCTTCCTCGATGATCGCGCGTACGGAGACGTACAGAGGCAAATTCTGGTCGCAGGCTGCCGCGAGTTGCGTCGCATAAAGGCTGAGGCGTTGGCGCAGGCGGAATCGTTCACCGCGACCGATGTCGGCTTCGTGGAGTGCGCTGGTGCGGGAGGTGAGCAGTCGGGCGTCTCCTCTACCGCGCTCCTTCTTGACGATGGGGCATTGCGGGGCCTCGGCCCGTGTGACATCGCTCCAGACGATGATCGAGGCGATGCGGGGATCAGCGCTGGTTCGCATGAGTGTGAGTCTAGGCAGCTCTTCGAAGAGGCGGGACCAGTGAGTGGCGCCCATGCTCCAACGCGACATTCTGTGGCGCCGATTGGCGTAATTGATCCGATGAATCGAGGTGGCGAGTAGCTCGGCGACTTGTTCAACGGCTCTGGTGAAGGCCGGCCCCAGTCGGTTCTCGGTGAGGCGGCGGCCCAACGCGTTGAGCGTGTAACGCCCCACGCCGCTGCCGACTTCAAGCGCTTCTGCGCACTCCGGCCATGTGAGCCCTGTGACCAGTTCAACAAGGCGAAGTGACGCTCCGCGGCGGAGAAGACGGTCGTCCCGGTACGTGACATCGGGGAGTTGTGTTCTGAGGTCGGTGAAGTGGTCTGAGAACCAATCGAGAGGAAGGTACGGCGGGACTTCGTCGACGGTAAACTGATGGGAATATGGGGAGTTGCGGAGTCTGCCACGCACGCGGAAAGCAGATACGTGAGGAGACGTGGCTACTGTGAGACTCGGGGAGATGCCGCCGTCGTTGAGTAGATGCTTCGTGTAGTCCTTTGCTCGACGGAAAGCCTCAGATGCGATGGGCTCGATGTGCTCGGCTATGGTCCGGCGGTCTCGGCTGACCAGGAGGTTGTCGGCGGCAAGGAGCAGCGCTCCGGATGTCATCGCATCGGCTGGAGCGTCTCGGCTCCCTCTGAGGGTGAGAGCCCCCGAGCCGCTGTCCCGGGCTGTGATCGCGGATACGATCGGTGATGCGTGCGCATCGATGGCGGCGATCAGGGCATCGGACGGGACGAGGTAGCGGGCCACGGGCCAGCTCAGTTTGATCAAATGGGTCGTGGTGATGAGGTCGGGGAAGTAGAAGGGGTCTGACGGCTTCCGAATCTCTGAGTTTTTCTGACATGAAATCAAGTTTTGATCGACACGGCCCTGCAGGGCGAGGAGTTGCTCAAGCTCTCTTGCGGAAAGTGCGGCACGGGTGAGACGTGGGTTTGCGTCGAGGCGTGCGCCACAAGACGTTAGGGCTGCGAACCGGCCGCTGCTCTCGTCGGCGGGAGGGCCTACGGTCATGGAGCGGTTGCGGCACTGCGCGGGGTGCAGGCCGGCAGTGTTGGGGAGTTTGAGGAGTCCAGGGCGTCTGTCTTCTGGACTGTTGAGGGGGAGATCGCAAGTTGGGCATGTGTGCTCAAGGAGTCGCCCGTGACGGACACAGGCGAAGGTGACCGGCAGGTGCCAGCGTAGGTGCCAGGCACCGCCGAGGACGTTCTGAACGGGGCTGTCGTTGCCGCGTAGACACTCTGGGCAGAAGCGGCTGGAGGGGGTCATGGCCCACTGAGCAAGTGCGGTTCCGCCGATTCGAGGGGTATCGGCGCGGACCCTGCGCAGGGCAGGGTATGTCTGCGCGAAGCGCTGCAGCGTGAGTGCGTGTGCCTCTTCCGTGCTGATGTGGGCGCGATGGGCGAACTGCGCGGCCAGCGGTGCGGGGAGGATGCGCAGGTGTGCGTACGCAATGCTGCTGTGACGTTGTCCCAGACCGAGGAGTTCGGTGATACGTCGGGGGGAGCGCTCCAGCCGGAACGAGAGACGTAGGAGGAAGCCGGCCAGAGACTCCTCTGGCAACGGGGCGAGGCTTCGGGAGAGTCGGCGATGTCGGTCGCGTACATCCGTCACGGTGACAACCTCGGCGCTGATGGTGCGGGTCTTCGCGGAGCGTAGTGTGGGGGCAGGGGCGAGCGTGATCTCAATGCCCTGAATTCACTCGTTTCAGAGCTCTTCAGGGCGGTGTGCCCGACGTCTGGGGAGGTTTCTACCCCGGACGGTAGTCAGTCCTCCCGTCGAGTCGTCGGGCTCGTCTGGCGGGTGACCCACGACAGCCCGCCGAGGTCGAGGCGTTGCCGTGCTCGGGTCACGGCGACGTATGCCAGGCGGGCCTCGCTCTCGTCGATTGAGGGTGGGGCCGACTGGGTGTCGTTGGGGTCGGGTTCGTCGTCAGTCGAGGGTTCAAAGTCGTCGGCGATCCTTACCGAGGCCCATTCCCTC
Organism: Streptomyces sp. NRRL B-24572; assembly: GCF_002156145.1. Lineage (NCBI taxonomy): Bacteria > Bacillati > Actinomycetota > Actinomycetes > Kitasatosporales > Streptomycetaceae > Streptomyces > Streptomyces sp. NRRL B-24572. The sequence goes on from NZ_MWIG01000311.1 coordinate 3,283, forward strand.
CCTTTGGCCTTGTGCGCGGTTGACACCGCCACCTGGGCGGCTTCCTCGGGGACGAGGCGGGCGACGGCTGCCAAGATGGCGTCGGGGCCGTGGGTGTCCACGAGATCGACGAAGGGTTGCAGGTCGCGGCCGTTAGGGTCGTACGCGGCGTATTCCTGCAGGTCGTGCCAGGTGGTGAAGAGCAGTAGTTCGGGGTGGTGGGCTCGGCGGCCCTGCTTGAGGTCGCGCGCAGCCATGGCCAGGGCCTGAAGCCCCTGGCCACCTCCCACCAGGGCCACCCGGAGACTGGCTGACATCAGCTGCATCACCTGGGCCATGGCACCGACATTCGTGCGACACAGCACCGCGTCCGGGCGGACGACGGGGCCGAGCTCGGTGGCGACGGTGTCAGTGCCGGTCAGGCGCAGGGGAGCGCCGGCGAGCGCGAGCCACCGGTTGGCTTCGGTGGCCAGGCGTGGGCCGAAGCGGAAGGACTGGGTGAGGGCGAGGCGGGTGCCGTCGAAGCCGGTCATGACGTCCCTGGCGCCGCGCCAGTGATAGATGGCCTGAGCGGAGTCGCCGACCATGACCAGCTGAGCGTGGTCGCGTTGTGCCAGGAACACCTGCTCGACAACGGGGTTCGTGTCTTGTGCCTCGTCGAGGAGGAGGAAGTCGGCCTCGATCCGTGGCTGGGTGAGGGCCCAGATCTTGAGGTAGTGGTCATGGTCGAAGCGGACGACGCCTTCGTCGACGTACTGAAGATCCCGCCACGCCTTGCGGGCGAACGGGACGAGGAATTCCGAGAATTCGGCATGGTGGTCGGGGTCGTCCAGGCCGCGGAGCTGGGGTACATGGTGGTGACCGATGATGTGCTCGGCGGTGTGGCAGAAGCGAGTGACGGTGCGCAGGGCGGCGTTGGACAGGGTGCGTTGCGAGACGTCGCGGTCGCCGATGCGGAGGGAGTCGGTCAGACCGAGGTCACACCCGGTTCGCCAGGCGGGCCGGCGTGGGGAGTTCAGGCGGCGCGTATAGCGGTGGCCAACGGCGGCGTAGGCGAGAGCGTGGGCGGTTTTACAGGTGACGGTCGCGGGGAAGCGGGCGCGGGCGTCGTCGGCGATGGCGCGGTTGAAGGCGAGGTAGCGGCCGCGACGCTGGGTGGAGCGGGCGAGCAGCGCGAGCGTGGTGGTCTTGCCGGTGCCAGCGCCGGCCTGCAGCGCCAGGTGGTCGCCGGCATGGAAAGCGTCGGCGGCAGCGGCTTGCTCGTCAGTGGGGTTCAAGAAGGGTGTCCTCGTACTGGGTCGGGCATTGTGTGTCGGTCCGCCGTCGATGCAACAGGAGGGGAGGAGCAGTCGGCGGCGACCGCGTCAAAGGGCGGAGTGGTCGATGAGGCTTCAGGTCTCCGGTGAGGTGGGCACCGGCCCAGGCAGGTGCGTGTGGATGTGGGCATGGTGGAGGAGCGGGTCGAAGACCTGCCATCCGGCCAGAGTGAGGTCGGGGGCGGTGCTCGTAGCCATATGGGCGGGGCAGCGCTGCGCTCGCCATCGCAGCTGCTCTGCGTACGGTGCACGGTTCAGGCTGTACAGGACCAAGTGCTCCGCGGGCAGGGCGAGGCACCGCTTGTCCGAAAAGACGGCGGTCAAGGTCCAGGAGCCGCTCGGGGCGGCCGGATCCAGGACCGGGTGGGGGCAGCGGTGACCCCGGCGGGTCTGGGACACGCACCGCAGCGCATCGAGGGGCCGCTCGGCGAGGTAGCGGATGTGGAGGATCTCCACGATCGGCAGGATCAAGCGCTCGGCCGACTGCATCGACATCGGGCATGCGACAGGGGGCTGCGGGGTGAACAGCCCCGCGTCGATCCATCGGCGGGTGAGCGCACCCAGGCGGCGACGCAATTCCGTCAGGGCAGGGGTGAGGTCGATGTCCGGAGTGCGCCGTGGGCAGACGGTGGCGTGCGGGACGCGACACCACGGGGAGTCGGCGCCGCGGTAGGCGACGCCGCCGCTCAGATACCAGCGGCAGGTGATGGGGACGGGACGGATTGGCAGCTCGTGGGGATGCAGGCCGATCGGCCGGTGATCGGCGCGCGGATGCCAGTCGACGAGGTTGCCGCATTCCTGGCACCTATTGCTCTGTCCTCGGCGCAGGAGGCGGCTGGGGCTGGAGGTATCGACGCACAGGCGGCGGCGAGGGGGCTTGGTGACGGGGCTGCCGTCCCAGCGGCGGGCGAAGTGATGCGGTTGCATGGCGAGCAACGTGCCAGGTGGCGTGCCGTGATCCAGTGCAGAGGCCGCCGTAGGTCATGCGGATGGCTCTATCGGTCGCGATAGGCGTACGAAGCGAGGTGCAGATGTTCGAGGCCGGATCGTCGTTCGGGTGAATCGCGGCAGGGGCCTGGGGCGGGCTGCCTCATGCGAGGGAGTCGATCACGACTCTGCGGCGTCAGGCGGTTCGTGCCCGTCGCAGAGTGGCTCCAGCATCTGGTCGATCGGGAGGCTGAAGGCGTGAGCCAGGGCATGCCACGTGGTGATCTTTCCGGTGGTGCGGCCATGCTCGAGGTCAATGAGGGTGCGCCGCGCGAGGCCGCTGCGGTGGGCGAGCTCGTCGAAGGTCCACCCGCGCTCGTTCCTCAATCGCGCGAGCTGGATGCGCAGGGCGTCGAGGTTGGGGTCGGGAGGGAAGATCGTCACCCCACCATCCGATGGTGCAGACCCCTGCCCCGTCAGTGCAGAGTTCTGCACTATTTGCTAGGGAAGGAGTGATGTTCGCCGGAGCGCCGATTCGATGTCGTGCTGCGCCCCAGTTCGCCGTGCCTTGCAAGGCCGAGCCCTGACAGGAGGAAAACGGGAGCGATGAGGCTCTCCCTGCACGCTGTGGTCCCTCGTGTGTGGACCGTGGAGTTGCGGTCGGGTGTGAGTGGTCCGCGGCTCATGTGCCCGCGCTGCGGGCCCCGGACCGCCCCGCCACAGGCGGCCGCGGCTCAGTCCGCCGCCCTGCGGCATCTCGCTGCACATGCGCGTGGCGATGCGCTCGCCGGGCACCTGCGCACCTGTCAGTGCCGACAGCGGGAGTGCCGCTGGCACCCCCGGCACCGCGGCTGTGCCGGCCCCATCAGGCTGGTGCTGTCGCGCGACACGACTGGGCGCAACTGGCGGCTGGCTGACTCCTGCACCGCCTGCGCGCACGCGACGCCTCGCGCGGCCGTGGTCCCCGACGCCGTCACAGCGGTGGCCGTACCCGGGGAAGGTGCTGACCGCGGCGGAGCGCAAGTAGCCGCGCCGCACCCCGGGCCGTCGTCGGCCACCCGGGTGCGGGAGATGCTCGCGTACCTGGCCGCCGCCCTTCCGGCGTGCACGAGCGCCGCAGCCCGCTTGGCTGCGGTGCAATGCGCTCTGCGCACCGACTCCGGCGGGCGCGTTCTGCTCTCGGGCGGCATCGCGAGAAGCATGCGGTTGGGGCACCTTCCCGTCATCTGGGAGGAGTTGGAACAGGCCGCCTGGTTGCGCCCCGTGTCCTCGCCGCAGGGTGCCCGCCGTTTCGACCTTCTCGACCCTGCCGTACTCACACAGCTTCCCGGCCGTCGGGCTCGTGCCCAGGCGGCCGACTGGGCCCTGCGCCAGACCTGTCGTGCGACGGTCCGGCGGCAGCGAGCCGTCACTCGCCTGGTGGCGCTGCAGGTTGCCGCGCATACCGATGATCAGGGCCGGGGCAGCATCGAAGTCGCGCACCTGACCCGTACGGCAGGTCTCTCCTCCGTGGCCGTGGCTACGCTGCTCGATCGGCTTGCCACGGCGGGAGCGCTCGGCCGCTGGAGGCTCGACACGGCAACCGATGAGATCTGCTGGGCTTCGGGAGCGGGCGCTGGCTGGGGTGGCGTCGTTGGCTGACCGCCGGTGCGTTCATCAGGAGGGGAGATTGCGCGTCGCGTCAGGTGAAGTGCAGCGTGGCAGTTGGCCGGTCGCAGGCGGCGGAAATGAGGTCAGAGTACGCTTCAAGACGGTGCAGGAGCTCGCGTTTGCCACCCTTGTAGTTTGCTGGGGTACGGAGCTGGTTGATCGACGCGACCAGGCGCTGGGTGCTGCAGCCCGAATCCCTCAGTGTGCCGAGTACGGGGCTGTGAAGGTGATCGCCCTGGGTGACCTGAGCCCAGATCAGCACGGTCGCGGTATTGCGGGTGGGAGAGGTGGTTCCCTGGCGGAACTGCTCGAGGCCGCGGCACAGTCCGGCCCAGTCATCAGCCGGAACCTGCCAGGAGGAAAGAAGCTCCCGGCGTCGCCTGTAGTGAATACGATCCGTGCGCCAGTCCAATTGGCTGGCCACACTTTCGACGCACCGTTCAAAATCCGGCCACAGGTCCCGTGAATTCAACTCCTGCCTGATGACTTTGAGGGACTGCTGTGCAGTGTTCCACGGGATGCCAAGGGCCTTCGCGCAATCAGGCCAGGTGCCACCGCCGCTCATCTCCGCGAGCTTGAGCGCTGAAACGCGCCGCAGATGCCGCACCTTCCAGTCGGTGAGGTGCACCCAGAGGGACAACAGGTCGCCGAAGTGAGCGGAGAGCCACTCCTGCGGCAGGAGAGCCGGCACGTGCTCGATCCGGAAGCGGCTCTCGCGTGACGGAAGGCTCTGTCGCGCGTGCCGGTGGCCACCTGCGCGGTAGAACCCCTGGGCATGGCCCAACAAGGCACGCGCCATCGCGGAGGAGACATCCATGCGCCGCAAAGAGGCGCCGATGTTGGCCGGATGACGGCTGAACGCGGATGCAGCGAGCGACCGGACGCGATCGGTCATCCCGGCGTCATCGAGTTCCTCGTGACCGAGGAGGCTGTCGGCGGCAACGAGCACCGCCGCGCACTCGGCTGGGTCCTCGGGGGCGTCCCAGGCGACGGGCGTGCGTCCGTCGGGCTCAGGGGTGCGGCGGCGAGCGACATTGGAGGAGACGTGGCGGTCGATGAAGTCAGCCATCGAGGTCGAGGGCGCGTATCGCTCACCGTCCGGCCAGCTGAGCCGGATGAGATGTGCAGCGACGATGAGATCGGGAAAGAAGTAGTGATGTGAGGCGGCCCGACTTGCGTCGTCGGCTTGACCAGACACCAGACGCTGATCAATGCGCTGCTGCAGGGCAAGCAGCAGGGACAGATCAGCCTCGGACATGAGCTCGGCCCGGTGATCGTGGTCCAGGCGGGCAGCGCAGTGAGCGGCAGGAGTGCCGTGAACATCAGGCATAAGGCGCCGGCATTGGGCCGGGTGCAACCCGCTCGTGGCGCGGTGCGTGATCAGGCCTTGGCGCTCCGTATTCGTCGGCCGATTCGGCATACCCCGACAACTCGGACACGTATGGGAGAGCAAGGTGCGGTGCGTGACGCAGGCGTACGAGACGGGAAGATGCCAGCGCAGTTTCCAGGGGCCGCCATAGAGACTCTGGACGGGACTTCCGTCCCCGGAAAGACAGGTGGCGCAGTATCGACTGGAAACGCTGGCAGCCCACGACTTCCGCGCGGCCGTGGTGTTGCGGCTGCCGTCCATCCGCACCGATGCCAGGGGCGGGTAGACGGCAGCAAGGGACGACAGAGTCAGGGCGTTGGCCTCCTCGACGTTCAAGCGGGTGGCCGCGGCAAACGGCCCGACCCGCTCGCTGGGAAGCGAGAGCAGGTACTCGCCTGGGAGCCGATTTTGACGATGGACCAGTCCGCACAAGCGGGCAACCCTGGCGGGCGAGCGCTCCATGCGGTACGCCAGCCGCAGGAGCAGGCCGGGCAGTGATTCCTCGGGGAGCGGACTGAGAGCGCGGGCCAGCGGCCGGGCGGTCACCTCCGTCAGCCCGTTTCGCCGGCCGCGGCGGGGCCGTCATCATCGAAGACGGTGTTGCGGCCCTTCGGCTTCTTCTTCCCATCGGTGGGCTTGTGCGGCGGGATCTTGGGCTGCTCGCCGGACTCCGCGTCCAGGTCGGGCATGTCGCCGGGGGTGACGGTGAACTGGTTGAACAGCTCCTTCGTCAGCCGCTCGCTCTCGTCCTCGATGGCCCGCCGGCAGCCGTGCTGGATGAGTTTCTCCAGCACGCCGACCACGCCGCCGGTGCGGTTGAACAGGTACTCGGGCATGTCGCCTCCGGTCAGCATCCCCTCGGTGTCGTTCAGCAGCCGCAGGTGCCCCTCCAAGCGGGCCAGATGATCCAGCCAGGCGGCCATCTCCGGTCCGTCGGTGTAGTGGAACGGGTCGAGGTCGACGATCTGGAAGCGCCGCTCGTGCTGGCCGGCGGCGTGATCGTTCGGGCTGCGGCCGCGATCCTTGATCGGCTGGTAGATCCATTCCATGGTCTTGGGGTCGCGACGGCCCTCGCGCAGCAGGCCGGAGGTGGGGATGCCGACGCCGACGAGAATAAGCGTGACGGGCATGCTCATCATTTCGCGGATCAGATCGAGGACGTCCTGGTCGGCTTCCCGGTGGAGTTTGAGGCGGGTGATGTCGTCGATGACGAGTGCCCTGGTGGCGTGCTCGACGATGGCGGTCTTGACAGTGCGTACCAGATCCTCCAGACGCATTCCCTTGTAGTCCTCGCCGTAGAAGTCGAGGATGCGCTGGCAGGTGGAGATCGGGGTGGCCTTGACCGGGCAGCGTACGTAAGCGACGGGGGCTACCAGGTCGCGGGTGCCGGGCATGGCAGCCGGGTTCATGTAGTTGTTCAGGGCCATCCACGTCTCTTCGAAGACGGCCAATGCCTCGCACACCGTCTCCGTCTTGCCCTGGGCCCCGTCGCCGTTGACCATGACGCCGCCGCGTGTGCCGGCCTTGTGGCTGAACGCGCCGTCCTCGACGCGGGCCAGGACAGCCTGGGCGACGCCCTCGCTCATCGGAGTCACGTCAATGGGCAGACTGCTGTGGGTGGCGAGCCGGTGCAGGTTGTAAAGGCGCTGCTGGCGCTTTGACTTGAGGGCGAACTCAGCTGCCGTCAGCACGGGCGCGGGGACGAAGACATTGCGGGTCACACACCAGCTCCGCCAGCCCTCCCAAGTAGTGCGGTCGATGGGCGGGCCAGGGAGGAACGACGGACCGTCGTACGGGGGATTCACTGGCTGACCTCTTCCTCGGCTGCGGCGGCTGCCGCAGCAGCGGACTCATCTGTGTCGTCGTCGAAGTCGTCGTCGGGCAGGGCCAGCAGGCTGGTGGAGCGCAGCCGCTCTGACAGGTCCTGTGGTGTCGGGGTCGGGCGTTCGGGGACGGCGATTTCACGACGTCGTCGACGCTCGTCGGTGACCGCGTCCTGGCTTTGCTCGGCGCGCTCGCGCCAGCGCAGCGGGACGACCTTGCCGTCGTCCGAGCCGGTCCGCGCCGCGGGCACGGCGACGGGCGCCGACTGGGCCACTGTGGCGCCGGCGGGGCGGTCGGCCGCGGCTGCCGCGGCCTGAGTCACTTCGCGGGCGTGCTCGGTGCGCTGCTTCTTCGTCAGTTGAGTCGGCCACTGCTCGACGGGGATCTTCCCGCCGATCACCTCGAGGAGGACCGGGAGGAGCTCCTTGTCCGACTTCGGTGCCAGCCCGCGCTTGCGCAGTTCGCGCATCGACTCGCGGACGCGGGCGTCGCTGAAAGCGGGGAACTGTCCCTCCTCGGGCAGACCCACCCAGCGCAAGGTGTGCCAGTCGTGCGTCAGCGGATCCTGGAAGAACACGAAACACGGATCACGTGGATCCCGGCGGATGACGTAGCGGTTCTTGGCTTTGCCGCCGCGCCGGGAGAGTTTCCCGCGGTACGGGTCCAGGGCCTCGCCGTCGTACCACAGGTTCTTGATCTTCACGCCGCGCTTGCCGTGGATCATGACTTGGTGGCTGGGCAAGAGCTGGTAGTACAGCTCGGGTGAGGGGATCCGCAGGGCGAAGCCGCCTTGCGTCATGGAGGCGGCGAACAGACTGTTCGGGCTGTGGTCGCCGCCTGGGTCCCAGCTCGGAGCGTAGGAGTCGAAGCGGCGGTTCTGCCAGATCCCCACGATCCAGGTGGCGATGATGTGCTCCATCTCCGCCACGGTCAGGCAGGCGTCGGCCTCCGGATCCACGCCGCGGTCGGCGGTGTCCACGCCCTGATAGCCGAGCAGAAGAGCGAACAGTAGCGATCGGATGGCACCGAAGGCGCGCTCCACAGCCTTCTTGTCGGTGGGACGCAGCACCCGGCTCGGTTTGATGTTCGCGCCAAGCACCCGCTGGACCTCGACCAGGTGGTGGTTGCGGTAGACGGAGCCGTGGTCGGTGGTGACCGTCTCCGGGGCGAAGAACGGCAGCCCAGCCACCTCGTACCCGGCGAAGTCTGCCACCACGGTGCCCGGGATGCCCGGGTAGGCCCACTGCATGTCCTCGCCCCAGTCCGGGCGCATGGGCAGCGGCATTGTCATGTCCCGCAGCACCATCGCCACGTCGATCGAGGAGTCGGAGACCAGACTGAGCCGGAACGCCACGATCGAATGCGTGTACACGTCGAGTGCCAGCGTGAGATGTACGGAGACGGGATCGCCGAACACGTCTTCCAGTACCTTCACGGGCAGCACGGTGGTGTCCAGGGCCACCACCTGCCCGGGCCGGTGCACCACCACGTGCCGGCCCGTCGCGTACTTCTGCGCCATGGCCGCCGAGCGTGCGTAGCGCTGCCGCCCGCCGCTGGAGCCGAACCAGTCCCGCCACACCCGGCGCAGCACGTCGTAGCTGGGGACCTTGGCCTTGTCTCCGAAGGTCTCCCGTACATACTGGTGGATGAGGCGCTCGCGGTCTCGCGCTGTTAGCTTCGCCCGCCGCAGGCTCTCGTCACGTACGGCGAACAGCGCCTCGCGCACCTCCGGGGTGATCCGGTGCCCGGTCGCCTCCCGCAGCCACCGGTCGTCCGAGAGACCGATCGGCCCCAGCTTGCGCCGTGCCGTGTCCCAGCGCACCAGCGTCCTCATGCTCACCTTGTGCAGGGCCAGTGACTTTGCCAGCGCAGGATCCCTCGCCCTCGCCCTGCGCAGCTCGGCCTCCTTTGCCTTTCGCCGCTGCGTCAGTGTTGTGGTCTCCGTGTCGTACTGCGGGAGAGGCTCGTGCGACAGCGCGGCGTCCGGATCACCGCTCCGGTAGCCGGTCTCGACCTCCCGGATGTGCTCCAACCGCCGCATCACGTGCTCTTGCTGAACCGGCAGCAGGTCTGCCATCGACTTCGGCTGGCGGCCCCGGCTGGCGGCCGGGAGATCCTTGCGGGTCCGGGTCGACGGCCGGCAACCGGGGCGGTGGATCAGCTCGCTCAGCTGCACCTTCCACGATGCGCCCTCGTCGCCGATCAGTGTCACGCGGCCCAGATGCGGCAGACACGTCTCGACCCGCCACACCTCACCATCGATGATCAGCTCGGTGCCAGGCACCAGCACCCATGTCGATGCCGTTTCATTACTCACGACCGCACCCCGCGAAGCGCCACGGGTGCGAGCCGGATCAGGCTCGCGTCCCCGTACGGTGCGGAGAGGTCCGCACCGAGCTCTCTGCGCCACAGCAAGTGCAGGGAATGGGCTCTGGCCATTGCGGGAATGGAGCACCGCTCGACCAAATCCCGCAACGGAAGCGGTCCTTGGGAGGCAGCCGCACGCAGCTGGCCCTGCATGTCGAGCACATTGGTCAACGGCCGGCGCTCGGCGGAGAACGCGTCCACCGTTTCCCAAATGTGCCGACGCCAGCCGGTCACCACGCCGTAGCGCCATCCGGCGGCCAGCGCGGCCTCGAACGTCGCGGCGAACTTCAGCTCATCCTCGGGACGAATCCGACCAGCCGGCCGCACATCGATCACGAACGGACCGGAGTCGGTGAGCAGCAGGTAGTCCGGCGTGTGATCCACCCGCTTGCCGCCCGCGTGGAAACGAAGCCGGAACGGCTGCGAGAGCGCCTCACGCAGCCCTGCCGCGAAGTCGGTGACCAGGAGCAGACACTCCTCCTCAAAGCTCTCAAAACCGTGATGCCTACGCGTCGACACCATGTATTCGAGCCCTGGCCGGTGATGCTGGTCGGTCCGCCAAGTGAACCGACGCACGGGCATCGTGCGCGAAACATCCACCTCTTTGAGGTCGCGCACCGAGTACGCTGCGGCAGCGTCCCGCCCGAACTTCCACGTTGTCGTCCAGCGCCTGGCCCACCGTTCGTCCAAGTCCAGCTGGTGCGCGTACTCGGTGAATCCTCGATGCAGGAATGCCAGATCCCCCACGCGACAGGAGTCGGACCATGTATCCCTCCGTGGTCCTTTCGGCACCCGGCGGATGGAACTCGGCTCGGAATCCCTCATATACACGTCGAGCGCTCCTCAGCAGATCGAACACGGCCGCGAAGATCAACCATGACGCTACGGTGAGCGGCGCCCGTCGCTCGACCAGATCAGTGCTCTTCACACGCACGAGTGATCCCGCATCGATGACACCACCGTGGCCTGCACGACCGCTGGTGGACCACCCCCACGGGGACGTGGTCGTTGACAGCCAAGGTGAAGCGGGAGGGGATGACGGCAATTAGCCCCTTGCCACATGTTCTGGATCCACTCCCCGGAGAGTCCCTGCCGGGATTGCTCCTTCGCTTGGTGTTCCTTCTGGGACTGCTCCCGATCGTGTTGCGAGCAGGCCATGGCCACCCTCAAGGGGTGGCGCCTCCTGTGGAAGCTCCACTGCAGCGCCAACCGAATCACCGACATCGTGAAGGCCGTCCTCATCCTTCATCTCGCATCAACGTGAGGTTGGAAAAGGCTCATTGACCAGCACGCAGCCGTCCTCGTCGAGGACATGTGCACCCGGTTTCACCTAAGCAGCTACCCATAGGTGTCCTCCTTGGCCGGAAAGGCGGAGCCTGCAAAACCGACCGTGATGATCTCTATGAGAAATCGCTCGGGATGTAGCGGTTTCCGGTTACTACCCCTGCCACGACGGCCCGATCAACTGTTGCGCCCGGGGGGCGGTGCTTTGCCGTCCACGCCAGTTCGTCAACCCGGAGTGACCCAACTTTGTCCTTTTCTGTGAGATCGAGGACGAGGAGTTGACCGAAGGGGACATTCGTGTTGCTGTATTCGGCGGCTTGCGCCAGGTATTTCGATTCCAAATATCTTCGGTCGTTTTTGGTGTGGTTCTTCTTGATTTCTGTCAGGTACTGGCGTGAACCGAAGTGGACAAGAACGTCGGCTCGCCCCATCGCTTGATTGACCGGCTCGACCTGGATCAGGTTACTGATCTGGCCGCCGATTAGCCAGTTGTAGAAGTGCAGTTGTAGGTCGTTCTCCAGCGGCACGAGGTCGCCGTCCTCCTTGTCGAATCGGCGGCGGTAATCGCGGATCTTGATGCGTTTTCCGCTCGCGTCGTACCGTCCTTCACCGAAAGCCGTGGCGGTGTCGAGATCAGCGGCCGCCTTGAGGAACAGCAGCGTCTGCTCGACGAGCACGCTGAATGTTCTGCGCGTTTCCCCAATGAAATCAGGGAAGGTTCCCAGCTCTTTCAGGAATCGATTGAGCATGGGCACAACGACGGGGTCCGAATTTTGGAGCCGGGTGATGTCTTCCATGTAGGCAAGGCCATCGATCTTCTTCAGTTCATCGTCATCGATCTTCGCTGCCAGACCTGCGGTGAATTCGAGCCCGAGTTTCCTGACCGCCGTGGGGGCGAATCTGTGCGCTCGATCCGCTTCGGCCTCCCCGGGTGCTTCCTCGGTCGCGTCGTCGCCTGCTTCAGTTCCGCTCCCCCTCGGGGCTGGAGCTGACCGTGCGGCCAGTTGCTGGTCAACTCGAGCGAGGAGGGCCGAAGCCGTTGCGTGGTCGAAGCTGGAGCCCGGGTGCCGCTCTGGCTGCGCCACGGCACGGCGCAGTTGGGCGAGCAGGGCCTGTTGTCTCAGGAACGAGTCCTCGATGGCGGGGTCGACGAGTATGGACAGGCCGCTTCCGTCTCGTGATCCGACGGGGCAGACCGTGCGGGCGGACCTGTAGGCGGTGAGTACGTAGTCGAGGGCCTCCCAGGGTTCCATCCACACATCGTCCTGGAGTAGTTCGGCGGCCCGTCGCAGCTGCAGGACGAGGCGGCTCCACGCCACGTCCGCGGCGGCCTGGGGTTGCAGCCAGGCTGGCTGGTGCATGCCCCAGTTCCATGCGCGCTGCTGATCCAGGGCTGCCTCAAGGCGGTCGGCTGCTTCGCGGAGTGCGGGCGTATTCCCCGTGGTGAATGCGAGCAGGGAGTCGCACACTGCGCCATATGCCTGAGCGTCGTGGCGGGCTTCTTCTGCCGCGTCGGCTGCGTGGAACCATGAGCGGGCGGCTTCCAGATACTCGCTCACTTGTGCCAGTGACTGGGAGGTCATCGCTGATCGCAGTTTGTCGTATCCGAGTTCCACGAAGGCGTCGGTATCGCTCGCCTCGTCCGCTGCCAGTCTTTCGAGCATGCCGCGCAGTGCCTCGGTAATGGCTTGCTCTTCGTTTGACCAGCGGTCCAGCCCGAGACCGATGAGGCGGGGTAGGCGCTCCACGAAGTCCTCTGGAGCTTCGGTGTCGTCGAGCTCTTCGAGTGTTCCCCAGACTTTGATCGGGCTGATGGCGTTGGATACTGCCAGCCGGACCGCTCCCTCCAGTCGTGCGGCGGCCACAAGCGGCTGCGAGCGCACGAGATCATCCAGGCCCGCGAGCAAGGCACTGTTGAGGCGCTTGGCCAGCGCCTTGGTGGTCTCGATACTCCTGAAAAGGGTTTCGAGCGTTGCCGTTGTGTGCAGCAGGCTGAGTTGTCTGGCAAGGCCGATTGGGAACCGGCTTGCGGCCTCGTGCCAGCCTTGCTCGGCGTGATCGAAGGCGTGGGTGACGGCTTCGGCCAGCAGGGGTGCGAGAGGGCCTGCGGCGACGTCCTCGATTTCAGCGAGCACGATGTCAGGAGAAAGGTCGACACTGTCGAAGCTGATCGCATGGCCCGCGGCCGCTAGATCGCTCAGCCGTTCAGTAAGACGCACAGCTTCCCTCCTCTTGCAGTCCAGGAACTGCTACCACAACGGTTTACCTTCGGACGCCTCCACGATGTGGTCGTCGCCCAGCACGTCATGGGCCAAGCTCGGGTCCGCGGTGGTGATCAGGACCTGCAGGTTGCTCTCTTCTGCGAGTGCCGCCAGCTCCTGCACCAGCTTGTGGGCGTCGAGGTCCTGGACCTCTTCCGCCTTGGGGCTGTCGATCATCAGCAGACCGGGGTGGGTGGAGATGCCGTGTGCGGCTCCCACGCGAAGCAGAGCGATCACCACAGCGATACGCAGGCGGAGTCGCTCACCGGCGCTCTGCTTGCTGAACGAGTCCGTGGCGCCGCCGTCCTTGATGACTTTCAGCCGAGCGGCGCGATCGATCTCGACCGCTTCCAGAGAGGCGATTCCGAAGCGGCGGCCCAGCTGGACGATCTCTGCGTTGACGTCCTGGAAGAGTCTGTCGGCCGCCGTCTTGCTGTCCGTTTCAAGGACACGGGTGCCGGCCTTGAGGATCTTGATCGTCGTGGTTTCGACTGGGTCGTCCAGGACCTCAGGCAGCTCGGGGAGTACGTCCAGAGCCCCTTCCAGGCGCAGCACTGCTTCCTGTGCCGCCAAGCGGGCGGGAAGCTGGGCTACGGACTGCGCACGCCGCAGCCGCTCTTCGACGGCTTCTAGATCCGTGGTGAGCCGGGCCAGTTCCCTCTCGGCATCCTCCATAGCTTCGCAGGCGGTGGCTTCAGCGTCTTGCGCGCGTTCAAGCCTCTGCCCCGCCTCGGCGGTGACTTCCTCCGGAGCATCATCGTCTCCCGTGACAGGTCGCGCGCAGACCGCGCAGGCATGGCTGTTGCGCTCCTGGAGGCGCCGGTCCTCGGCGATGGCCTGGTCACACCGAGGACATGCCTGCGGGTCAAGACCATGGAACAGCAGCCTGGCGGTGGCGCTCTCGGTCACGTCGTTGAGGAGCTTCTCCTCCCGCTGCCGGTGGGAACGGGCCCTGCGGTGCACACGCATGAGCTCATCCCAGGTCTCCTGGGCGTCGGCTACCGCGCGCGCCAACCGGGCGGCCTCAACAGCAAGCTGGGCGAGAGACTCTCCCTCGTGCATGGATGGCAGGCTCGCTAGGCGCTCACGGGCTGTCTCAAGATCGGCCTCCACCCTCTCCCGCTCTGCCTTGCGGTCGCTGAACGCGTCCTCGGCGCTGGAATGGCGACGCTTGGCTGCGACATCCCTGACTTCGTAGGCGGTCCTGACTCGCGTCAAAGTCGCGGCTGCCGGCAGATCCAAGAAAACTTGGAGCAAGCGTCCGGGTAGCCCGGCCATCATCTGGTCTCCCAGAAGCGCCTTGTCGCCGCCGGCAGGGAGATAGAGGGCCCCGTAGTACGCCGGCCAGCCGTGTGACTGGGTGCTGGTCTCCCTGAAGCTGTTGACCAGCGGCTGGAGATCGAGCCTGCCCATCATGAACGCCTGGATCTGCTCGGCGAAGCTAGCGGAGCTGCCTGCCCGCATGAGGGCAGTCACACCGCGCCCGGGATCGGGCTTGCGCATCGAGCTGAGGGTGCCGATTTCGAGACCAGTCAGTACGAGCCCGGAGACGATTTCGCCGTCCGTGATGTTCAGGCGGAATCCCACCGGCTGGCCCGCCACCACCGCATCGAGGTCCAGTTCCGTGATCCACTGGCGCACCCCGGCCTGCAAATCGCGTGGTGTACCTCGCAAGCACCACGTGATCAGTTCCAGAACGCTTGTTTTTCCCTTCAAGTTCGAGGCGACTAGGGCAGTCAGCCCGGCGGGGAAGGAGAACGTGGTGTCGAAGGGGCCTGGCTCCAGGGATCCAGTGCGCACGCCAGCGACTCGGAGGCGATGGAGCCTCAGTCCACGTGGGCGAGCCGGCGTGAGAGTGAGCGCGAGCCCGTACGTACCGAAAACGTCACGGACGCTCTCCACCGGCTCATCTGCGGCCGCTGCGATCCGCACCTCAAGGGGTATCTCGACGTCTGTCACGGCTCCCCCGCATCCTTGTCGGTCTGGTGTTGTGCTCGCAGTGTGTCGAGCCTGGCTCTTGCCCGGGCGCTGACTGAACCGATGCGCGTACCTCGTGCAGCTTCGGCGTACTCGCGTTGAAGGTACTGGCGCTTCTTCAGGTCCGTTCCCCCCAGGCCGTCGGCCAGCGCGACGACGAGAGCGACCCGCTCGACGTAGTAGCTGAACGTCGGGACATCACGGACGATCTGTTCGGCCACCTGCTCGCCACGGTGCATGAGGAAGTAGTCATGCTGGCGCACGCGATTGACCGTCCCCCGGCGCCTTCGCACCACGAGACCGCCGCTGCGCAGCACCGCGAGCGCGTCGTCGAGCGGCTCGTAGGCGCCGAAATGATGCCGGAGCATGGGATAGCGGCGCACTTCTGGCTCTTCCGAGTCCAGAATCCTGCCGGCCACCTCCAGCAGCCCAGGCTCCCGACTCGTCTCGAAGTCGGTAAGCAGTTCATCGGCCAGGTAGTCAGGGTTCCGCAGCCAGAAGTCCAGCTTCTGCAGCCGCACCTGTGTCCGTACCACCCCTACCGCACCCGCAAGACCAGGATCAGCCAGGTCCACGGTATTGGGCTTCTCGCTGGCCCCATGAATCAGCAACAGTAGACGCACCGCGTCCTGCTCTCGGCTCGTCACGGGAGCTTCTGCTGGGGGCACCGCAAGCTCATTCTCCACTGATCAAGAGTACCGACCGACGGTCACGCGAGTAACCATCCCAACATGAGGAACCGGGCCGGGGGACTGAGCCATCAGCGGGCTACAGGGCGGCCTCACGCCTTGCCAGGCGGACCTCTCAGGTGAACCGTCTGACGTGGGGACAGCGAAGGACCCCGACCAGGGCCGGGGTCCTTCCTTCTGGCGGATCAGTGCTTCGAAGGTGGTTGATCACCGCTGGTGTGGTTCGCCAGCTGTCTGACAGGCGTCTCTCGGACGGGGTTCACGCCTGCTGGCGACGGTGTTCACCACTGCCGCAGCAGCCAGGCTGGATCGAAGTGGGAGTGATCCTGGTAGGCCATCGCGAGTGCTCTGACGGCTTCGCGGAGGGCTTTCTTGGTGGAACTGTCGGCGGTGGCCTCATAGAGGTCCACGATCAGGCGGCGGGACTCGAGGTTGCCCCAGATGTGGGGCGGGTCCCAGGTCGCCAAGTGCGTAGCGAGGTACCCGTTTGGTGTGGACCACGGGCTGGTCGTGGTCATCGATGACGGTGCCGCCATGAAGTCCCGTCGCCGCTGGTGCCCTGCTCGTCTTCGTCGAGACGGGCGTGCACGAATGTCACCAGCGGCTCGTGCCGGCGCCGATCCGGGTTGCAAGCCCTTAGGTCCGAAGCAGTTCTGGCCCAACTATCAGTAGGATGTCGAACCCGTATGTCTTTGAGTTTTCTGGCCCAAGGTGCGGTCCAGCTGCATGGAGGGATTCGGATCCAGCAGAATGTTCCCTCCGGCGGGGAAGGGGAAGGGGATCATGACCAGGGGGAAGCCTCAACTGTTGTTCGTGCATGGCATTGGCGGTCTTCGTGACACCGCTACTGACCGCCGCGAGTGGCTAGAGGCGCTTGTTGCGGGAGCACGGGACGCCGGGATGGCTGATGCGATCTCCGGACTGACTATGGGCTGGCTGGCGGATGTCACGTTCGCCAACTACAGCGACTTGTTCAACCGCCGGGGAGCGCAGGGCGACACAGCTGGCGAGCTCGAGGAGGATGAGGTTCCTTTTCTCGCAGGGCTACTTGACGCGATGCTGGAGGAGCTTGCCGAACAGTTCCCGGCCGAGAGCAGTCCGCAGGATGCGCGGGTCATCTCTGACGCGCGGTACCAGCTCGACGCTGCCGCCCAAGGAAGGCAGTCTCAGGGTGCGGGAGAGGGCTTCCGCGGGCTGGTTGGTGTTACGACGACGATGCTCCGCCTGCCAGGGTTGCGTCATGCGGCACAGTGGATGAACGGCCGGGCGATCCTGTTCCAGCTCGCTCAGGTCGGCAGGTATCTCGATCGTCGTGCCAAGAAGGCCGAGCTCGGCATGGCTGTCCGGGCTCGGGTTCTTGAGGGGTTGGACCCTTCGCGGCCCCTCGTGGTGGTCTCGCACAGCCTGGGCACGGTCGTTGCATACGAGGTGCTGCACGAGTACGGCGGAGAGGTACCTGTCTGGATCACAGTGGGTTCCCCTTTGGCTCTGGGCGCTGTGGTGCTGGACCGCCTGGTCCCGCGTCCGGCGTCCTGCCCGGCGAACGTTGCCTCGTGGCGCAACTTCTGGGACCGCGACGACGTCGTGGTGGGCCGGCCGCACCTGGGTAACTGGATTGGTCCGAGCAAGAGCGGAGTCAAGGCCGTGACGGAGCGGGTTGACTCCAGTGGTTTGTGGACGCACACGGCGACGAAGTATCTGGAGCACGGGGCTGTGGCCCGTCCGGTGATCGAAGCGCTCACGTCGTGACCGCCTGTACGAACCCACCGCGCCACGTACTGGTGGTGGGCGCTCAGTGTGAGGGCGGTGCGAGGCTGGAAGGGCTGGAGGACGCCGCTCTTAGGCTTCACGATGTGCTTGTGGACCCGAGGCTTGGGGGTTGTGTCGACCGCGGCAGAGACTCCTTGCTCGTCGGTACCGGCCTGGGCAAGGCCCAGGTCGAGGCCGCCGTCGAGAAGGCCGCTCAGCTGGCACGGCGCGACGGCGGTACTCTTATCCTCGCTCTGCTTGGTCACGGTGAAGGCTCTGGGGGCGCTGCGCTGCACTTCGTCACGTCGGGCAAGAGGAACGACCCGCCACTGACGAACGTGAACGTCACCTCCCTGTTGAACGACACGCTTAACCACCCTGGTCTGAACGGGCTGGTCGCCATTGTCGACACCTGCCTGTCCGGCGGCGCGATACCGGCTGCTCCGGACATCACCTCGGGTCGGCAGGAGGGCGATGTACGTTTCTCCCTCCTCTTCGCAGCCACGGCGCACCAGCCTGCGTTCGACATGCGACTGAGTACGGAACTTACTCAACTCATCGCAGAAGGTCTGCCCGACGCCGGGAAGTTCCTGAAGGTTGACGACAACTTGATGGAGCAACTGCGTGAGCGGATCCGTGGTCAACAACCGGGACGCAGCGTATTCGACGGAAGCTCGCGCGTTGATGATGCTCTTTGGCTGGCCCGCAACTGCGTGGCCTTCCGCAACGGCCCGCTCGGGCCGATCGCAAAGCAGG
The DNA here is from genome assembly GCF_002156145.1 of Streptomyces sp. NRRL B-24572. Classification (NCBI taxonomy): domain Bacteria; kingdom Bacillati; phylum Actinomycetota; class Actinomycetes; order Kitasatosporales; family Streptomycetaceae; genus Streptomyces; species Streptomyces sp. NRRL B-24572. The sequence continues at coordinate 21,431 of NZ_MWIG01000311.1, forward strand.
CGCTGCAAAATGCCGGCCGGAGGGTCGACCACAACCTGCTGTTGTCCACGGAGGACGAGCTTGCTGCCTGGCTGAAGGACAACGAGCACACGACTGACGGCGTCTCATGGGCCGCCGTGCAGCGGCTGCGTGAAGTGCAGGCCGAGCTTGAGGCTGGCCGCAAGACGCTGAACGTCGTCAGCAAGGTGTTCGGCCCGGTCCTGACCGAGGGGAGGCTGCGGCTGGTCGGTGTGCTGGCTGGTCTTCCGCTGAGCTTTGTGCGCCAGGAACCACCTCGGACTTTGCGGGACATCATCGAGCATGCCGCTCATCGGGGGAGCACTGCAGAGGGCCAGCAGCGCGCCTTGGCCCACGTGGTCGCGGCCATGGCCCACGTGACGGGACATCGGGGCCAGCTGCCGCCAGAAGTCCTCGCCTGGGCGCAGGACCTCGAGCTCACGGCTGTGGTCAACAGCCGTCTGGACGAACTTAATCATCAGCCTGACGATGACCAGGCTCCACGCCTTGTCCTGGTGCTCGCCGACGATGGTGGCGAAACAGTCGTTCGTGTGGACGCCTGGCTGCTTTTCGGGCGAGCTGTGCTGAGTAGCAGCCGTTTCCCTTGCGGTGCTAGGGACAAGGAACTGAAGTTGGCCATGGCCGAAGCCATCGCGTGGGCTTTGCCCTGGGCCAACATCACAGAGCGGCCACTGCAACGAATCGACGTAGCTGCACCAACCCTGGTGCTGCTGGACTGTCCTCCAGAAGAACACGTCGTCCGCAAGCAGAAGCTGGCGGTCAACTACACCATCACAACCCGCTGGTCCGGGCTGTTGGCGCCGCCTATCGGCTTTACGGCTGAGGACATGCTCCAGGTGGGCGCACAACTACTGGCTTCTCTGGAAGACACCGACTGTTGTGGCCCCAAGTGGCTTCAAGGCGAACATCTGCAAACCGTTGACCACCTACAGCAACACTTGAGTAACCACGGCTTCGGACAGCACGTTTGGGCGCTGTCCTCTCTGCCGGAGTCGGACTGGGACTACGTGGCGCAGGAGCTCTTGGAGCACACGCCCGCGCTGGTCTGGCCTCGACAGAAGGACGTCAGCGACGAGCTGGTTATCCAGGCGTCTGTGGGAAAGCACTGGCAGGCACTGCCACAGCAGATCTCCCATGCCTACCGAAAGCATCTGAGTGGGGCGGCCCCGAGCGATGATGACGTAGGACCGCTCGCGACCGTACGCGCGGCCTGGCATGACAGAGACTGGCATGCGTTCTGCCTCAGACGGGCGGACACGGTTGTGGCAGCACCAGACGAGATGGCGTCGAAGGAGCGAGCATGAGCTGGACCCCGTACTACAGGGGCACGGGTGTCCCTCCCAAGGACGGCACCCAGGTGCCTAAGCTGCCAGCGCCGCCCCCGTGGCGAGCCCCTGCCGGCCAGGAGGCCGACTCAGGCAAGGACCCCGCGACCACCTACCGTCCCATCCCCGGCCTCGTTGATGCCGTGAACGCTGCCCTGCACCTGCGCCGTCCTCTGCTGTTGACCGGCCGTGCGGGCTCGGGCAAGTCCACTGTCATCCGGCAGATCGCCGTCGAGCTCGGTCTGGGTCAGGTGCTTCACTGGCACATCACCTCGCGCAGTACGCTCGCCGATGCGCTCTACCGCTACGACGCGCTTGGCCGCATCCACGCCCACAACCTACGCACCGTCGACGGTAGGATCCGGACCGACGGTGAGGACCATGGGGACGACATTGGCGAGTTCGTCCAGCTTGGGCCTCTGGGCACCGCGCTCCTGCCCGGAGGTCGGCCTCGCGCCCTGCTGATCGACGAGATCGACAAAAGTGACCTCGACCTGCCCAGCGACCTTCTCGACGTCCTGGAGCGCGGTGGCTTCGAGATCCCCGAACTGGCCAGGCATCACAAGGCAGAGATCACGGTCCGCACTGCCGACAAAGACGGCACGCACGTCATCGAACGTGGCTGGAGCCAGTGCACTGAATTCCCCGTCATCGTGCTGACGAGTAACGGCGAACGCGACTTCCCCGCCCCCTTCCTGCGCCGCTGCATCCGCTTCGACATGCCAGCGCTCTCCGAGGAAACGCTCACAGATATCGTGACCGCCCATCTTGGCGACATCGAGGACAGCATCACCGCCACCCTCGTGACGGACTTCCTCAAGAAGCTGAACGCCGGCGAGTACGTCGCGATCGACCAACTCCTGAACGCGGTCTATCTTCTGCGCGGTGACCATGCTCCGGATCCGGACCAGCGGCAGAGTCTCAAGAACATGTTGCTGCAAGGGCTGGGCCGTGGTTGAGGAGGCCGCCCTCCTGGCACGGCTTGCTTCGGCGGAAAGCGGCAACATCGACGTCAAGGAACTTCTTGACGCCGTAGTCCTTGCTTCCGCCTGGGCCCGATGGGACCAAGGTAACGCCAGTAGCGCATCCGTCGATGCCGCAGGCGACGCGGAACGAAACGACAAGCCAGACCAAGCCGACAGCACCGATGGACATCGGGACCGGGCCGAAGCAAGCGGGCGCACTACGGGCACGACTCGTGATACTGCCGCCTCGGTGTGGCTCGAGGATCAGGCGGGATCTCAGGCGATCAACGGCAAGCGGGTCAGCGTGGGCCGTTCCCCCGCCCTCCCTGACGCCCTCGACATCGGCCGTGCGTTGCGCCCACTGCGCCGCCCCTGGCTCTCCGGCGTGCACCAGCATCTCGACGTCGACGCCACTGTGGAGTACTACACCCGCACCGGGACACTCGTCCCCCGGCTCACCTCCGCGCCGGAACCGTGGCTGGAGGTCATTGTCGTCCTGGACCGCGGCACTGCCATGGCGGTATGGGACGAGACGATCCGCACCCTCACCAAGACCCTGCGTGCCCTGGCCGCCTTCCGTGATGTCCGCATCTGGCACCTTGAGCATCCACCCGGCGAGGATCCCGTTCTGCACGACCATCACGGCAGTGTCCTTCCCCTGGACCCGGGCACCGCCCGCCATACCCAGCCGGCGCGCCGCCTTCTCCTCGTTGTCACCGACTGCGCAGCGCCAGCCTGGCGACGGGACACCCTGTGGAAGACTCTTCATGCCTGGGGGCGCACGGCCCCGGTCGCTCTTATCAACCCGCTGCCCAAGCGGCTCTGGCAGCGTTCAGGATTGGACCTCCCGCACACCACTGCGGCCGCTACCGTCCCCGCCTCTCCTGGTCGGCTTCTGTCCTATCGGCGCCCACGGCTGCTCCGTGAAACCCAGGACACGAAGCCCTGGCAAGCGCTGCCCGTGCTGCAATTCGACCCTGCTCAGATTCTGGCGTGGGCTCGCACACTGATGCGCATGGACCCATCCGGCTGCGAGGCCGTCCTCGTCCCCGCGACCGGCCGACCCCCCCTGCGCCGGCGCCATCCCGGCCCGTCAGGCCAACCTGTCCCTGCACCTACCGACGAGCAGGTGCGCGCGCGAGCCGAGGCATTCGCCGATGAGCGCGAGTCCCCCGCCGTCCGCCTCGCCATCGCGGCCTGCCCACTCGATTCCTTCACGCTGCCCGTCCTTGACGTCCTGCGCGACCGCCTCGTCCCGGATGCCACGCTTGCGGACACCGCAGAGTTCCTTACCGCTGGCCTTCTCACTGCTACCCGCAACGAATCTGCCGACACGGTCTACCAGTTCCACTCCGCAGCAGCCGACCACCTGACCAGCCTGCTCACACGAGACCAGCTGTGGGACACCCATTTCGCCCTCAGCGACCACCTCGCTACCCGTCTTCAAGCCCCTCACGGCATTCCGGTTATCCTCCGCTCTGCCCACGCCGATGAAACCCTGGCATCTAGCATCCGTCCTATCGCCTACGCCGCAGCTACTACGGCGCGCTTGCTGGGAGTCGAGGCAAGAGATCGCCTGCCAAAAGACAGAAGCCTCTCGGCGTTCGGTCCAACGGCGCAAGTACAAGGAGAGATAAATCGCCGTCTGGCCCCCGCCACTCCGAAGAGCCCGGAGGGAATTCAACGAGGGAAGCTTTACGGCACCTTGGCGCAGCTCTTTCGCTCCTTGCTGGATAAGGCATCGATGTACAAAAGCGCGGCCCGTCCGAGCGAGCCGATGCATCCTCGGAGCCGGGTTGAGAACGAAAGCGGGAGGCGGCAGGGCAGGGATCAGGCGACCGGTGACAGCCGGGAAATCGACCTAATGAGTACCAAGTTGGTGATTGCGGTCGATACTGCCGCTTCCGGAACTTACAGCGACGTTGCCGCGCTGGAGATGCGTTCTCGAATGTATCGGGTACTGGAAACTGCACTTGAATACGCCGACGTTCCGAGAGGCGCCGTGCATATGGAAGACCGCGGCGATGGCGTAATAATCGCGGTGGACGGCCACATCCCGCCGACCCGACTGGTCGGCCCGTGGGTAATCAACGTGTACGAAGAACTGCGCTATGATAACCGTCGGCGGCGCACACCGCTGAAGTTGCGTATCGGCATGCATGACGGTCCTGTGCTGCGTGACCAGATGGGAATCGTTGGTAGCGCAGCCAACCACGCCAGCCGACTTATTGATTCATCGATCGCCCGACAACTGCTCAGCGCCGAGGAAGTCGACCTCCTGGTCGTGGCTTCTCAGTCCCTGTACGAGGGAGTGATCAGGAATGGCGGCAGTTTCATTGATCCTGCACTCTATTCCTCGGCGCGGCTGCAGCTCAAGCAGGGTGGAGTTATCGCTTGGTTCCATATACCCGGCCACCCTGCCCCGAGTATTCCTCCTGCGCTGGCACAGCGCAGGAGGCCGGACGAACTCGGTTTGATTGTGCAGGACCTGACGCTTCTCTTGGGTAACGTCACAGTGGCGCTGGAAAATGGCAGATACCCCGACCGGGAATCCGGAAAGAAGGTCGCTGGACTGTTGCGCGCTGTCGCCGATCAGTTTGACGTCTACGGCGCTAGCACCTCATTGCGTGATGCCATGCATCAGCATTCTCCGTTCCATCCCGAGGGTGGAGTCACTCATGACGCACTGGCCGCAGGGGTGGCATCGGCTTGCCGGGAGCTTTTCGGTGCAACCGTCGCAGGCGAGTCTGACGTGGAGATGAGTGGGCTCTGGACGCTGAATGGTATGGAACTTCCCGCTGGCCTTACGGATGCGACCATCGATGATATCACTCCGGACATGGGATCGATTGTCTGGAGCATTATGGAGGAGCGCGAAGGCGGCCTGATCCTTGGGCGGCTGAAGGTTGACGCCCGGCTCGTCCTCGAAGGCTTTATGCATAAGGGTGACTATTCCGACTCGGGTGATGTGGACTTGCTATGGGAAGTCAGCGATCATATGGTCGAAGTGAGTTTTGAGGGAGATGTTCAACTAATCTTCGACGGCAAGGTAGATTCGGGGAACATCGACCTGGAGTTCCGTGGCTTCGAGAGCTCTGAGCTTTATCCCCACGCGGAGGTCCAGTTGCGCGATACTGAGGGGCAGGTCACGCAGAGCGTGACAACAACGTGGAATCAGGGTTCCGGTAGCATGTTTAGCGGATCTTCAGTCTACGCACAAGACGCAAATGACGGTCGCCGCAATGGCGGCTGATGGCTGTCACCCAATGCGTCAAGTCCCATTCGCCTTGTCTTCATGCCGCATAGTTTGAACGGCCATCTTGTTGAATGGTGGAACCCGAAGGCAAGGTTGAGTTTTGGGTCCTGCCCTCGGGGCGGTGGGGCCTTCATCAGGTTCGGTACTTGAAGTTGACCTCGTGCTCCCGGCAAAACGCCCGCTGACCTGCGGTGTATCAAAGTGCCAACTATCTCTCTGATTCCGTACTTCCAGCCGCAGAACCTAGTTGGCATCAGTGCAGGTCGCGGACGTTCTCCAATGCCAACTAGCGATCCTGGTCACAATGGTGGAGGGCGCCGTCCCGGCTTCACGCAGCCGGGACGCGCGACCGTGGAGGTCCGGCCCTCCGCCGGGCCGGCGGGCCGGTCAGGCGAACGCCTGCGCGTGGTCCGCCGCCCAGGTCTCGAAGGTCCGTGCGGGGCGTCCCAGTACCGCGGGCACCGCGGGGTTCACCCGCGCCTTCGCGCCGGCCCGCTGGCGCCCGGCGCTGTGCAGCAGCGCTTCGGCGATCACCTCGGGATAGCGGTCCAGCATGGCGGAACGGGCCCGCTCCGGCCCGAGTTCCTCGAAACGCAGCGGTCGCCCCAGGACCTTCGAGAGCACAGCGGTCTGTTCGAGCGCGGTGACCGCCTCCGGACCGGAAAGCGCGTGCACGCGGCCCTCCTGCCCGTCCTGTGTCAGAGCGTGCACCGCCACCTCGGCGATGTCGCGCGGGTCCACGCAGGCGTTGGCGGACTCCCCGTAGAGCGCGCGCACGACGCCCTCGGAACGGATGGCCGGTGCCCACGACAGCGTGTTGGACATGAAGGACCGGGGGCGCAGCAAGGTCCACGCCAGTCCCGATTCCCGCACGGCCCGCTCGTTCTCGCGCTGCCAGCGGGTGATGAGGTCGTCCGCCTCCGGATCCTCCACGGCGGCCGCGGAGAGCTTGACCAGGTGCCGTACGCCGCAGGCCCGGGCCGCGTCGATGAACCGCGCGTCGTCCTCCTCCGCCACCCGGTTGGTGACCAGGAAGGCGGCGTGGACTCCCGTGAGCGCCCGGTGGAGGCTTTCGGGGTCCGTGAAGCCGCCGCGGACCACGGTGACGGCGGGCCCCTGGACGGTGGCGAGTTCGGGCCGCCTCGTGAGGATGCGCAGCGGCCGGCTGGGGGCGAGCAGGCGGGCGACCTCCCGCCCCACCGTGCCGGTTGCTCCGGTGACAAGGATCATGTCTGCGTCACCGTCCGTCAGCAGGCGGGAACGGCCGAGGAGAGCCCGGCGAGGAACACCGCGCCGTCGTCCCGGCTCCCCGTGATGGTGGCGCCGGTCGTTCCGGCGCTCCATGCACGTGGTCCTTTGGCGCGGGAAACGGCCCGCCGGGCGACCGGAGGCTTCCTCCGTCGATCGTCGTCGTGTTCATGAAACCCCCCGTGGTTTCGGCGGCGGCGACAGGCGAGCCGCGCCCGAAACAAGATCCAATCAGACGGATGATCTCTCTGCGTCGATCAGGCCGTTACTCGACGAGGAGATCCACGTCACGGGCGCGAAGGCGGCGGCGTGGCGAGGCGGGATCGGACGACCCGAACACGGCGGAAGACCGTGGAGGCCGCCCCGGTCGAGCACCGGTTCCGCCGCACCCCCGACCGGGGCTCGATCCACAGGCGTGCCGCCGCCCGCCGGCGCCTACCGGGGCTCGCCGAACCACAGGCGCAGCGCGTCGGTGAGGTCACCCGCGTCCGGTGCCCAGGCGATATGGCCGTCAGGACGCACCAGCACCGCGTCGCACGGGAGGGCGGCATCCGGTGAGGCGACGACGGTGTTCAGCACGTGGGCCCAGCCCCGGGCCGACTCCCCGTACGCCGCAGCCTGCTCGCCGGACAGGAGGAGCAGGGGCCGGCCGTCGGGCAGCAGTCCCGTGACGTCCTGCGGCTCCGCGCCGTCCCCCACCACGACGTTCTCCAGGAACCGCCCCTCCCACCGGGAGGCGAAGCCAGAGCGAGCCGGGTACACCGTCTCCTGCGCGCTGATCAAGTCGCCCACGTGCCGGCGGGTCTGCTCCAGCGTCAGCAGCTCGGCGACCATCGCGCGGAGCGGGTCGAGTTCGGGGGCGGGACGCATCAGCGCCAGCTGGACGCGAGTGTTGTCGATGACCCGCTGCGCGGCCGGCCTGCGCTCGTCGTCGTACGTGTCGAGCAGCCCCTTGCCCGCCGTTCCACGCACGGCGTGGGCCAGCTTCCAGCCCAGGTTGAGTCCGTCGACCAGTCCGATGCTCAACCCCTGCCCCCCGATCGGGAAGTGCATGTGCGCGGCGTCCCCCGCCAGGAACACGCGGTCCTTGCGGTAGTGGCGCACCAGCCGGGTGAAGTCGCTGAACCGCGTCACGAAGAGCGCATCCTCCATCGGGATGTCGTATCCGGCGATCCGGGACGCCTCGTCCTGCAGTTCCTGCATGGTCGCCCGTGTGTGCCGGTGGGGATGGGGCCCGTCGCAGTCGAGCGTGCGTATGAGGGTGTGCCCGTCGGGAACGGGCTTCGAGACGACCCAGCCCCGCTCGGTACGGCACCAGCCCCGCGGCGCCTTGTCGGGCTCGATCAGCCGGACCAGGCCCATCATCGCCGAGACCGTCGCGGGGTGGGTGTCCTCGGCGAAGCCGGCCTCCCGGCGTACGGTGCTGCGCGCGCCGTCGGCCCCGACCAGGAAGCCGGCGCTGTACGTGTGCTCGCCCCCGGGCCCGTCGGCCACCACTTCGACCCCGTCGGGCCCCTGGCGCAGCGCGGTCACCCGGTGGTCGCGCAGCACGGTCACCCCGCGGTCCCGGGCCCGTTCCTCGAACTCCCGCTCCAGATCGGCCTGTGCGCGCTTGAGGACGGGCTCCGGCTCGGCCGCGGGAACCGTGATCGTCAGCCCGGGCATTCCGGCGAAGTGGAACTGCTCGGTCACCGGAGCATCCGAGAACCGCGGCAGCCCGAGGTAGCCCCGCCGGACCAGCGCCTGCACGGCCCTGGCGTGGACGGTCCCGGCCTTGGGCCGACCGGATGTCGCACCCTTCTCCTCGAGCACCACGACGTCGATCCCGTACGCCCCCAGCTCGGCGGCGATCAGCATCCCGACCGGCCCGCCTCCGACGACGACTATCCCGGTGTGCGTAGTAGTGCGCATGGCAGGTTCGCTCCTCCGCCGGTCGGCCCGGCCCCGGACGGTCAGCGGTACTCGCACAGGTAGGCGGTGTCCACCGCCACCTTGAGCTGGAACCTGCTGTCGCCGGGGACCTTGAAGCGGTCCCCGGCGGCGAAGGTCTCCCACTCGGCGGCGCCGGGCAGCAGGACCGTCAGGGCGCCGCTGACCACGTGCATGACCTCCGGAGCGGCGGTGCCGAACTCGTACTCCCCGGGAGCCATGACGCCGATGGTCGCCGGGCCCTCCTCCTGTGTGAACGCGATCGACTTGACCGTGCCGTCGAAGTACTCGTTGACCGTAAACATGGGCGTCCTCGGGGGAACTCGGGCGGAAAAGGGGTGGCCCGGTCATCGCGTACCGGCCACAAGTACGGGCACCTTAACGGCGCGGGCGCAGCCCCTTCCGGCGGTCTCACGTGCTGGACCGGTCAGGTCGTCGGGCGGCCGCCGAAGGACCAGTCGTGGACCTCGATGTCGGCGTACCGCTCGGGGGTCCGCAGGACCGTCGCGGCCGTCGCCGCGTCCGGGGCGCGGACCAGGGCCGCCGTACCCACCCAGGTGGTGCCGTCGTCGGACAGCAGGGGGCCGTAGGCGATCAGGTCGTCGAGGTCCGCCGGGGCGGACGGAGGCGTGAGGTCGACGGGCTCGCCCTCGCCGAGGCCCAGGACCAGGTAGCGGTTGCCGCCCTCGCGGCCTCCGGGGAACTCCCACATCGTCCGTCCCAGAGTGTTGCGCCACCGCCGCAGCAGGACGTCCCGGTACACCCCGGCCTGGTAGTTGGGCTCGTCGAAGGCGAACGCCCGGGCCGCGGCGGCGTCGGGCAGGTCGACGATGTGCACGCTCCCGGTGCAGTTCTCGCCCGCCGGGTCGAAGGTCGGCCCGCGCGCGATCAGCTCCTTCGCGAAGCCGTCCATGTACGCCCAGTGCGCTTCGAGGAGGGCCTGCCGCAGGGGCATGGAAGCGGACCGGTCGCGGTGGTGGCAGAGGAATTCCATGGGGTCAGGATGTGGCTCGCGGAGCGATCATGTCGAGGGGATTACGGGGCCGAGGGGACAGGGCCTCGTCACGGTTCGCCGTCCGCGCCGTCCGCGCCGTCCGCGCCGTCCGCACTGTCCGCGCCGTTCCAGGGGCGTCCGTGGTCCGTCGCGAAGGCCTTGAACACCCCCTCGGGAGGCCCGTCCGTGCGCAGGAAGCGTTCGTCGAGCACGGTGGCCAGGTCCTCGAGGGCCGTGCGCAGGACCGCCGCGGAGAGCCGGACGTCCGGATGCCGGGCCCGCTCCGCCCGGTCCGTCAGGTCGACGGCGTGGCCGAGTTGTCCGGCCAGGGAGATGTTCTCGTCCCCGTCGTAGAAGTAGTACGACTCGGCGTACTGGAGAAAATCCACGGTCACGGTCGAGAGCGCCGAGGCGAGTCCGTCGAGGAGCGCGGCACCCCCGGCGGAGTCGAGGGCCCCGGCCGTGACGCGGCTGCGGCGCAGGTGGGACAGGCGCAGGGCGAGCGCCCTGCGGCGGGCGAGGGCCGGATAGATGCCGAGGATCCAGGCGACGGTCGCCGACAGCAGGGCGAAGCCCACCAGGGCCTCGATCGGGGTGAGGAGACGCAGCCACCCCGAGGTCGGCGCGATGTCGCCGAGGCCGAGGGTGGCCAGGGTGACCAGCGAGACGTACAGGGCGTCGAGCGGGCCCGCGTGCTCGGAGGGGGTGAGATCCGTGGCGTAGGAGAAGTCGTCCGGCATGTGGGGCCAGTAGATGAGCGCCCACCCGGCGGCGACGACGCACGCCCAGATGGTGACGACCGTCATCATGCCCACCGGTCCGGCGAGGCCGACGGGCCGCCACCGCGCCCCGCGGTGGGCCGAGAGACGCCACACGCTCCGCATCACCAGCCTGCTCAGGCCGCCGTGCCGGGTGGGGTGCCAGATCGTGTGGAACACGTCCCGCAGGATGAACAGGATCAGCGCCGCTCCCACGAGGACGAGCAGCCAGGTCATCCCGGCACCGTCCGTCCCGCGCCCGACCGTGCGGGCCGATCGACACGTTCGCAAGCCATGCATCGAGCATGCGCGGCCGGGCGGCGCCTCGCACGGGGACGGCGGTCGGTCAGGCGCCGTCCGCCGGGTGCGCGCCCGCGTCCGGCTTCACCCGGCCGGTCGCGATTTCCCCGTGACACCCGATCCGGCGTGTTCCACCATGGGCGGATGTCGAACGACGAGGCCGCCGCATGACCGCCTCCCTCCTCGTGGTGCCGCTCACCGCGGAGCACGCCGACGCGGTCGTCGCGATCTACCGGGCCGGTGTCGAGGAGGGCGACGCCACCTTCGAGACCGCGGCCCCGACCTGGAGGCAGTTCGACGCGGCCACGCTGCCCGAGCACCGCTTCGTCGCCCTCGACGGGGCCGGGCGGGTGCTGGGCCGGGTCGCCGTCGCCAAGGTCTCCGAGCGGGCAGCGTACGCCGGAGTCGTCGAGCACTCCGTCCACGTGCACCCCGACGCCCGGGGCCGGGGCATCGCCTCCGCGCTCCTCGAGGCGCTCGTGGCGTCCACGGAGGCGGCGGGGATCTGGACCATCCGGTCCGGCATCTTCCCCGAGAACGCGGTCGGCCTCGCCGTCCACGCGCGCGCCGGCTTCCGGGTCGTCGGCACCCGCGAGCGCATCGGGCGCCATCACGGCGTCTGGCGCGACACCGTCCTCGTCGAACGCCGCAGCCCCCACGTCGGCTGACGGCAGCCGAGAGGCGAGAGCCGCCCGCCGAGCGTCGAATGCCGCCTGCCGCCCGCCGAGTGCAGCCCGTCGCCCGTCGCCCGTCTAGCGCCGATCGGCGAGGCCGTCGCGGCGGTCGGCCACCGGCCGAGTGCCCGTCGCGGAAGAGGCCGCGTCCCGACCGGTCACCCGGGACCGGTTCCGGCGTAGCCTGAGCGCCATGAGGCAGGACGCCGACCCCGGGCTCTTCGGTCCCCGCTCCGTGACCTGGCAGCTGCACAGCGACCCGGTGATGTGGATCGCCGGCGTCCGGGCCCTCTGGCTCCAGGCGCTGCACCCCGTCGCCGTCCGCGGCGTCATGATCAACAGCAGTTTCCGGGAGGACCCCTGGGGCCGGTTGATGAGGACGGCGAACTTCGTCGGAACCCTCAGCTACGGGACCACCGAGGCCGCCGAGGCGGCCGGCGCCCGCGTCCGGCGGATCCACCGGCTGCTCGGCGTGGACGACCCCGAACTGCTGTTCTGGGTCCACTGCGCCGAGACCGACTCGTACCTCTCCGTCGCGCGCCGCTCCGGGATCCCCCTCACCGACGCCGACGCCGACCGGTACGTCGACGAGCACCGCACCTCCGCCCGGCTCGTCGGCCTCGACCCGGACACCGTCCCCGCGTCCACCGCCCAGCTCGCCGCCTACTTCGACTCCGTCCGTCCCCGCCTCACCGTCGGACCGGACGCCCGGACCGTCGCCGACTTCCTCCGCCACCCGCCCGTCAAACCCGTCCTCGTCCCGGCGCGCGAGGTGATCTGGCGGCGCGTCAGCGCACTCGCGTACGACACCCTGCCCCTCTACGCCCACGCCCTCTACGGCTGCCCCGCCCCGCCGCCGGAGACCGTCACCCGCCGGCTCGTCGCCACGGCCAACCTCCTGCGCCAGGTCCCGGCCCGCCTGCGCTGGCGGCTGCCGCCCCGGCACATCCTGCGCGCGATGGACCGGCTCGGCCCGGAGACCCGGCCCGATCCGTACGCGTACCCCGCCCCGTATTCACTGTCCGACCCGGCGGCCATACTGGAGGAGCCGAGGAGGCAGTACGGAATCGACGGGGGCGGCAGCACGCGATGGGGGACTCCAGACTGATCCAGGGCCGGTACCGCCTGCACGAGGTCATCGGCCGCGGGGGCATGGGCGAGGTGTGGCGCGCCACCGACGAGGCGCTCGGGCGCCGCGTCGCCGTGAAGTGCCTCAAACCGCTCGGACCGCAGCAGGACCCGCAGGTCCTCGCCGTGGTGCGCGAGCGCTTCCGCCGCGAGGCCCGGGTGGCGGCGGCGCTCCAGCACCGGGGCATCACCGTCGTGCACGACTTCGGCGAGTACGAAGGCGTGCTCTTCCTCGTCATGGAGCTCCTGGAGGGGCGCAACCTCAGCCAGCTCCTCGTCTCCAACGAGCAGCACCCGCTGCCCGTCCAGGACGTCGTCGAGATCGCCGACCAGGTCGCCGACGCCCTCGCGTACACGCACCGGCAGGGCATCGTGCACCGCGACCTCAAGCCCGCGAACATCATGCGGCTGAGCGACGGCACGGTGAAGATCTGCGACTTCGGGATAGCGCGCCTCGGCGCCGACATGGGCTTCACCTCCAAGCTCACCGGGACCGGCATCGCCATGGGGACGCCGCACTACATGTCCCCGGAGCAGATCGGCGGCGGTGGCGAGATCGACCACCGCAGCGACCTCTACTCCCTGGGGTGCGTGCTGTACGAGCTGGCCACCGGTGCCCCGCCGTTCGACCTCGGCGACTCCTGGGCCATCCTCATCGGCCACCGGGACACGGTGCCGACCCCGCCGCGCGCGCTCCGCGCCGAGCTGCCCGACTACTTCGACCGGATCGTCGTCGACCTGCTCGCGAAGGCCCCCGAGGAGCGCCCGGCCGACGCGGGCGACCTGCGCCGCCGGATCGTCTCGGGGCGCTTCGGCGCGCCGTCGTTCCCGTCGCCCGCCGAGGCGCTCGCGCTGTCGTCGACGGTGCCCATGCCCGTACCCCTGCCCGAGGAACCGGTAGCCCCCGCGCCCGCGTGGAGCCGGGGGATGACCGGCGGGCACCGCCCGGCTGCCCCCACCGGGCCGCGCCCCGCCGCCCACGATCCCGCCGCGGCCGTCCTCACCACCGAGTGGACCACTGCGGCACCCGACCGGACGCCGCCGCCCGCCCCCGCGCCCACGGACGAACTGATCGCGGTGCTCGCCGGCCGCTTCCGGGCCGGGATGGGCCTCGGCAGGCTCGGCCGCTGGGACGAGGCCGAGTCCGTCCACCGGTCCGTCGCCCGGGACCGCGCTCGGATCCTCGGCGAGGAGCACCCCTCCACCCTGACCAGCCAGTACGAGGTCGGCTTCGCCCTCGCCCGGCTCGACCGCCCCGCCGACGCCCTGCACGTCTTCGGGAAGGTGGCCGAGGCACGCGCCCGCGTGCTCGGCGAGGACCACCCCGACACCCTGGCGGCGCGGCAGGAGCGGGCCTACGCCCTGGGCCGCCTCGGGCGGCACTCCGAGGCGTACGAGGTGTACACGGAGGTGCTCGCCGCCCGCGAGCGGACCGTCGGCCCCGACCACCCCGACACCCTGCGCTGCCGCCACAACCTCGCGTTCACGCTGGGGCGCCTCGGCCGCCTGGAGGAGTCGTACCGCACGGCGCACGAGGTCGCCGAGGCCCGGGCCAGGCTGCTCGGCGAAGCGCACCCCGACACCCTCGTGACCCGCCACGAGGTGGCGTTCACCCTCACCCGCCTCGGACGCGGACAGGAGGCGCTCGCCGAGTACCGCGCGGTCGCCGAGGCGCGCGCCGCCGCCCTCGGCCCCGACCACCCGGACACCCTCGCCGCCCGCTACGACACCGGGGTCTGCCTCGGCCGGCTCGGCCAGGCCGCGGACGCCCTCGACGTCTGCCGCGACCTCGTCGCCGCCCGCACCCGCGCCCAGGGCCCCGACGCTCCGGAGACGCTGCGAGCCCGCCAGGCCCTCGCCGTCAACCTCGGCCGGCTCGACCGCTGGACGGAGGCGCTCGCCGAGTCCCGGAGCGTGCACGCCGACCGCGAACGGGTCCTCGGCGCCGACCACCCCGACACGCTCACCAGCCGCTGGGAGACGGCCGTCGCCCTCGGCAGGCTCGACCGCTGGGAGGAGGCGCTGGAGTGCCACCGGGCGATCGCCGCCGCCCGCACCCGGCTCCTCGGCCCCGCGCACCCCGACACCCTCGCCGCCCTCGACGACGAGGCCCACTGCCTGGAGCGCCTCGGCCGCGACGCCGAAGCGGCCGCCCTCCTCCTGAAGGCGGCCACCGCGCCGGAGGCGTGACGCCGGGGGCGGCGCGGAAGCCGGGGCCATGACGGGCCGACCGGCCTGTCGACGACCGCCGGCCGGCTGGGCGCGACGGTGGCCGGGACCGCCGGGCGATCAGCCGGACGGTGTGAGCTCCTTCGGGCCGTACGGGGCCTCCGTCGCGCCCGCGGCCAGGGCCCAGTAGCGGTCGCCGAAGGACCAGTGCCACCACTCCGTCGGGTAGTTCACCAGGCCCGCCGCGGTGAGCACGGAACCGAGCAGTTCCCGGTGGGCGCGGGCCTCCTCGCCGATGCCTTCGGCGTGGGTGTAGCAGGCGCCGCCGCTCTCCTCCGGGGACGCGTTCATTCGGGTCCCCAGGTCCAGTTCGCGCCCGTCGGCCCCGGCCAGGGTCAGGTCGACGGCCGCCCCGGCGCTGTGCGGGGCGATCTCGGGCGGGGACACGTACCGGCTCGCCGCCGCGTGGATCCGCTCCTCGGGCCAGCCGGGGTGGAGCGCGCGCAGGCTGTCGGCGTACTCCTCGAAGTACGTCCGCTGGAGCGACGGCGGTCTTCCCCCGGCACGCGCGCGCGTGTGAGCATGTGCCATGACTGACCGTGATCCACTTCCCGACGCCCCGGCCCCCGCTCGCTCGTACGACGCCGTCGTCGTCGGAGGCGGGCACAACGGGCTCGTCGCCGCCGCCTATCTGGCCCGTGCCGGACGCTCCGTCCTCGTCCTGGAGCGGCTCGGCACCACCGGTGGGGCGGCCGTGTCGACGCGGCCGTTCGCCGGGGTCGACGCCCGGCTCTCCCGGTACTCGTACCTGGTCTCGCTCCTCCCGGAGAAGATCGTGCGCGAACTCGGGCTGCGGTTCGCCGTGCGGAAACGGTCCATCTCCTCGTACACCCCGAAGGGCGACGGCGGCCTCCTGGTCGGCGGCGGACCCGACCGCACCCGCGCCTCCTTCGCCGCGCTGACCGGCTCCGACAGCGCGTACGAGGCCTGGCAGGCCTTCTACGGACGCACCGGCGAGGCCGCCCGCCGCATCTTCCCCACCCTCACCGAACCCCTCCCCACCCGCGCCGAGCTACGCGCCCGCGTGGACGACGCCGACACCTGGCGGATGCTCTTCGAGGAGCCCCTCGGCGTCACCGTCGAGAAGACCTTCGCCGACGACCTCGTCCGGGGCGTGGTCCTCACCGACGCCCTCATCGGCACCTTCGCCGACGCCCACGACCCGACGCTCCTCCAGAACCGCTGCTTCCTGTACCACGTCATCGGCGGCGGCACCGGCGACTGGGACGTGCCCGTCGGCGGCATGGGCGCCCTCACCGACGCCCTCG
>NZ_MWIG01000312.1:0-12915 GCF_002156145.1 Streptomyces sp. NRRL B-24572
TCGTATGACTCGGGCTCGTACGACTCGACCTCGTACGCGTTCGGCCGGTACGCCTCGGGCTCGTACACCTCGGCCCGAGACACTTCGGTCTCGTACACCTCGGGCTCGTACACCCCGGCCTCATACACCTCGGGCTCGTACACCCCGGCCCGAGACACCTCCGCCTCGTACCGCTCAGGTGGTGCGTACGGTGCGTTCGTCTCGGGGGCGTCCCCCTCCGTCTCCGAAGGCGCGAACTCGTCGGCCCGGTCCGGGACCGGTGCGTAGCCGCAGAGGGCCTCCTCGGCGGCGCCCACCGCGAGGCCGGTGAGGACCACGCGGCCGTCGTCGCAGACGAGCACGGTCCGGGCGGTGATGTTCCGGTGCACCCAGCCGTGGGCGTGGAGCGCGCGCAGTGCGGTGAGGACGTCGGCGCCTATCTCGGCCGCGCGGTACGGGTTGAGGGGCCGTTCGGCGAGGAGCGCGGCCAGCGGTCTGGCCGCCACGCGTTCGCTCACTATCCACAGCGAGCCGGCCTCCGCGAAGACGTCGAAGACCTGGTCGAGCAGGGGGTGGTCGGGGATCTGCGCGGCGGCCTGGGCCGCCTCGATCGCGCGGCGCACGACGGGCTCGGCCGGCCGGCGGGTGGCCGGGCCCGCACCGCCGTGGGGGCCGGCGGGACCACCCCGCCCGTCGAGCACCTCGGCGTCGACGAACTCCGGCAGCGGCACCTGGCGGACCAGGACCTCCTGCCCGCTGTAGGTGTCGAACGCGCGCGTCTCGACCGGTTCGTACGCGTCGGCGTCCGCCGGTGGCAGCGGCAGGCGGTAGCGGTCGGCGAGCACCCTTCCCGCGTAGTCGTCCACGACGCCTCCCCCGCGCGCACGCTGTTCCCCGTGGTCCCGCGGATCCCTCGGGATCGGGCGGGATCACGCGAGTCCGTCAGTTCCGGTCCAACACCGAGCAGTTGTCGAATCTGTTCGGCTGCGTTCGGTCCGCGAACCTCACGATACGTGGCACGGGTCAGTCCTTGGGGCTGAACGTGGCGAACGCCGTCTCCCGCAGCGTCCTGCACTCCTCGCCGTTCCACTCGCCGGCCGCGCAGCTGATCATGATGGAGTAGCCGTGGTCGGCGTCCACCTTGAAGCCGCGGTTGAGGACGTGGACGCGGACGCCCTTCTGGGTGCGCTCGAACTCCCAGTCGGCGACGGTCGGGTAGCCCTTGTACGAGACCGACTTGATGCCGATGTGCTTGTAGTCCTGGCTGGTGGCGGCCACGCCGTACCTGGCCAGCTCCCAGGCGCCGGCCGCGTCGTCCTTCGGGCTGCCGTTGTAGTCGACCTGGACGCGCGGGAAGCCGCCGCTCTCGTTGAATATCCCGCCGAGGGAGTATCCCGGGATCGAGTGGAACGTGAAGGACGCCGGCATCGCCATCGAGAAGTGGAGCCGGTCGTTGGTGACGAGGGTGTAGCCGGCGGGCAGCTTCGCGCCGGCGTCGGCGCTGGGCTTCCCGGTGGGCGTGGTGCCGTTCTGCCCGTCCGTGGAGCCCGTCGTGCCGTTGGTGCCGGTGCTGCCCGTCGACCCCGTGGCGCCGTTGTCGCCGGGCTGGGTGCCGCCCTGCTGGCCGGGGCCGCCCGAGGAATGGCCCTGGGACCCGCCGGATCCGGCGGAACCGTCGGCGCCTCCGGTCGAGGCGCCGGCCGAGGCCGTGGTGCCCCCGTCGCCCTTGCCCTGGGTGCCCTCGTCGCCCCCGCCGAGGGAGACGGCGAGGATCGTGCCGAGGACGGCGAGGACGGCGACCGCGGCGATGATCACCAGGGTGCGGCGCGGCACGACGTCGGTCAGCGGCGCGCGGGCCGGAGTCGGCTTGCCGCCGCCCCGCAGGGGCTCGGTCGCGAGCTTCGGCGCGGGCTTCGGCTCGGCCTTCACGGAGGCCGCCGCGTTCCGTACGGACTTCAGCGCGCCCCGCATCCGCTCGGCGGCCGCGTCGGGCCCCTTGTCGGCCGCCGAGGCCGTGGGAGCCGCCGGGGTCCGCTCGGGGCGGGGAGGCAGCGGTATGACGGTGGTGGCCTCGGACGAGACCGGCGGCGCCGGCTCGGGCGCGTCGAGCACGGCCCGCAGCAGCACCCGGGCGCCGGCGTCGTCGAGCCGCTGCGCCGGGTCCTTGGCGAGGAGGCCGTAGATGACCTTCTCCAGCTCGGGTCCCGCGTTCTTCGGCGGGTCGACCGGCTCGGTCATCACGGCCGTGAGGGTGGCGATGGCGGAGCCCTTGTCGTACGGCGGGCTGCCCTCGACCGCCGCGTAGATGAGGCCGCCGAGCGACCACATGTCGGCGGCCGGACCGGGCTTGTGACCGCGGGCGCGCTCCGGGGAGATGTACGAGGGGGCGCCGACGAGCATGCCGGTGGAGGTGATCGAGGGGTCGCCCTCCACCTGGGCGATGCCGAAGTCGGTGAGGACGACCCGGCCGTCCTCGGCGATCAGCACGTTGGACGGCTTCACGTCGCGGTGCAGGATGCCCTCGCGGTGCGCCGAACGCAGCACGTCGAGGATGGCAAGGCCGACCTCGGCGGCGCGCCGGGGCGTGAGCGTGCCGTCCTCGCGGACGGCGTCCGCGAGGGACTTGCCCTCGATGAGCTCCATGACGATCCACGGACGGTCGTCCTCGTCGACGACGTCGTAGACGGTGACGGCGCCGTTGTTGCGGATCCGGGCGATGGCCTTCGCCTCGCGCAGGGTCCGGGTGATGAGGCGCCGCTTCTCGTCCTCGTCGATGCTGCTGGGGAAGCGGAGTTCCTTGACGGCGACGGTACGTCCGAGGGTCTCGTCGACGGCGCGCCACACGGTGCCCATGCCGCCGCGTCCGAGGACCGCGCCGAGCCGGTAGCGGCCCGAGAGGAGCCGTCCCTCGCCGACCGGTTCCTTGCGGAGCCGGTCGCCGCCGCGCGCGGTTCCGGCGGCCGTCCGGCGGTCGCTCTCGCCGTCGCCGTCCCCGGCGCCGAACCCGGCCCGTCCGGTCGACGGCTCGGTGCCGCGCAGCCGGCCGGTCGCCCCCGGACCCGTCGCCCCTTCCGCCGACGCGTCCTGAGGGTCCTTCACGTCCTGGGCGCCCTTCACGTCCCCGGAGGCCTTCGCGGGCTTCGCGTCCTCGACGCCCCGCTCCGGCCCACGCGCGCCCTCCGAGGCCTGTGCACCCCGGCTGACCTGCGCGTCCTCCGTGTCCCGCGCCGGCTCACGCGCGGCCGGAACCGCTCCCCGGTCGCCGTCGGTCGCGGCCCCCGCGGCGGCGTCCCGCCGAGGGTCCCTCGCCTTGTCCCGCGACTGCTCCGCCTCCGACATGCGTCCCCTCTGCGATCCCTGATCTTCGCCGCGTCTGCCGCTTCCCGCGCGATGCGGTAACCCGCCCTGGAAGAGAGGCCATTGTCTCTCACCTCGGGCCGGACGACGCCCCCGGGTCCGTACTCCGGGATACGACGCCTCCGCACGCCCCCGAGGTTCCCACCGGACGCGGACCTCCCGCGCCTCCCCTCGGACGTCGCCTCGGGCCTCCCCCGCACCACCCCCGGACGTCCCGTCAGATGGGCACGATGTCCGGCGCCCCGAGCCGCGCGGCGTCCGCCGTCAGGTCGTCGGGCTGCCGCTGCGACTCGCGCTCCGCCTCCACCCGCTTCTCGTAGTGCTCGACCTCCTTCTCGACCTGCCGGTCGTCCCAGCCGAGGACCGGCGCCATCAGCTCCGCGCACTCGCGGGCGCTGCGCGTGCCCCGGTCGAAGGTCTCGATGGAGATCCTGGTCCGCCGGGTGAGGACGTCGTCGAGGTGGCGCGCGCCCTCGTGCGAGGCGGCGTACACGATCTCGGCGCGCAGGTAGTCGTCGGCCGCCGCGAGCGGTTCGCCGAGGCTCGGGTCGGCCGCGATCAGGTCGAGGATCTCCTCCGTCAGGGAGCCGTAGCGGTTGAGAAGATGCTCGACCCTGACGACGTGGAGCCCGGTTCTGGCGGCGATCCTGGCCCGCGCGTTCCACAGGGCGCGGTAGCCCTCGGCGCCGAGGAGCGGGGTGTCCTCGGTGACGCAGGGGGCGACGCGCTGGTCGAGCCCGTGCACCGCCTCGTCGACGGCGTCCTTCGCCATCACGCGGTACGTCGTGTACTTGCCGCCGGCGACGACCACGAGGCCGGGCACCGGGTGGGCGACGGTGTGCTCCCGGGAGAGCTTGCTGGTGGCGTCCGACTCGCCGGCGAGGAGCGGCCGCAGGCCCGCGTAGACGCCCTGGACGTCGTCCCGGGTGAGCGGGGTGGCGAGCACGGTGTTCACATGCTCCAGGAGGTAGTCGATGTCGGCGCTGGAGGCGGCGGGGTGGGCCTTGTCGAGGTCCCAGTCGGTGTCGGTGGTGCCGACGATCCAGTGGCGCCCCCAGGGGATGACGAACAGCACGGACTTCTCGGTGCGCAGGATCAGTCCTGTGGTCGAGTGGATGCGGTCCTTGGGCACGACGAGGTGGATGCCCTTGGAGGCGCGGACGTGGAACTGGCCGCGCTCCCCGATGAGGGCCTGGGTGTCGTCCGTCCACACGCCGGTGGCGTTGACGATCTGCTTGGCCCTGATCTCGTACGCGACGCCGGCCTCGACGTCCTGGACGCGCGCGCCGACGACCCGCTCGCCCTCGCGGAGGAAGCCGGTGACGCGGGCCCGGCTGGCGGCCCTTGCGCCGTAGGAGGCGGCGGTGCGCACGAGGGTGGTGACGAAGCGGGCGTCGTCCATCTGGGCGTCGTAGTACTGCAGGGCGCCGACCAGGGCGTCCTTCCTCAGGCAGGGCGCGACGCGCAGGGCGCCCTGCCGGGAGAGGTGCCGGTGGACGGGGAGTCCGCGGCCGTGGCCCGAGGAGAGGGACATCGCGTCGTACAGGGCGACGCCCGAGCCGGCGTAGAACCGCTCCCAGCCCTTGTGCTGGAGGGGGTAGAGGAAGGGGACCGGCTTCACCAGGTGGGGTGCGAGCCGCTCCAGGAGGAGTCCGCGCTCCTTGAGCGCCTCCCGTACGAGGGCGAAGTCCAGCATCTCCAGGTAGCGCAGGCCGCCGTGGATGAGCTTGCTGGACCTGCTGGAGGTGCCCGAGGCCCAGTCGCGGGCCTCCACGATGCCGGTGGAGAGCCCTCTCGTGACGGCGTCGAGGGCGGTTCCCGCGCCGACCACTCCGGCGCCGACGACCAGCACGTCCAGCTCTCGCTCGGCCATGGCCGCGAGCGCCTCGGCGCGCTCGGCGGGTCCCAGTGTCGCTGTCCTCACGCTGCTGCCTCCCGTCGTCCCCCGTCGGTCCCGCACTCGCGCACGCACCCGGTCCGGCCGTACACGAGCCGCGAACCGGGCCCGTGTGGTCCGGCTCACAGCTCGATTCTGGCCCGCTCCCGCGACTTCAGCCACCGCCTCGCCGCCGACCTGTGGATAACACTCGGCGATCTTCGGCCGCACAATGCCACAGATCGGTCATATTTACGCCTAGTCTGACATTGCGCTCGACCCGTTCTGTCCACCGGGCTTGCGCGTCGCGTTCCCTCCGGCTACTGGGAAGGACGGCCCACCCCCTCATGCCCGCTGATCTCGCCGTCATCGGCCTCGGCCACCACGGACTCCCCCTGGCCCAGGCCGCCACCGCCGCAGGCATCGACACCATCGGCTACGACACCGACCCCCGCCCCGTCGTCGAACTCGCCGCCGGCCGCCCCCCGGTCGACGGCTCCCTCACCGCCCCCGAGATCCGCCGGATGCTCTCGGGGGGCTTCCGGCCGACCACCAACCCCGCCGAGCTCGGCCGGGTCCGCACCGCCGTCCTCTGCGCCCCGACCTCCCTCGGCCCCGACCGGACCCTCGACCTCACCGCCGTCACCGAGGCCGCCCGCGCGCTCGCCGCCCGGCTGCGCCCCCACACCACCGTCCTCCTGGAGTCCCCGGTCCCCCCGGGCACCACCGAGGGCCTCCTCCGCGAGGTCCTGGAGACGGGCTCCGGCCTGCGCGCCGGACGCGACTTCCACCTCGCGTACTCCCCCGGCCGCCTCGACCCCGGCAGCCGCACCCACGGCTACGCCGGCACCCCCAAGGTCATCGGCGGCCTCACCCCGGCCTGCACCGAGTCCGCGGCCGCCTTCTACGGCCGGCTCACCGACAAGGTGGTACGCGCGCGTGGCCCCCGCGAGGCGGAGACGGTCAAGCTCCTGGAGACCAACTTCCGGCACGTCAACATCGCCCTCGTCAACGAGATGGCGGTCCTCTGCCACGAACTCGGCGTCGACCTGTGGGACGTCATCCGCTGCGCCGAGACCAAACCCTTCGGCTTCCAGGCCTTCCGCCCGGGACCCGGCGTCGGCGGCCACGGCGTCCCCGTCGACACCGTCGGCGCCCACCGCCCGCTCCGCCTCGTCGAACTCGCCGGCCAGGTCAACGAGCGGATGCCGCAGTACGTCGTCCAGCGCGCCGCCACCCTCCTCAACGAGCACGGCAAGTCGGCCCGCGGCGCCCGGATCCTGCTGCTCGGCATCACCTACAAGCCCGACCTCCCCGACCGGCAGGGCTCCCCCGCCGACGAGATCGCCCGCCGCCTCATGGACCTGGGCGCGGCCGTCAGCTACCACGACCCCCACGTCCCCGACTGGCGCGTCCGCGAACGCCCCGTCCCCCGCGCCGACTCCCTCTACGAGGCCGCCGCCCACGCCGACCTGACGGTCCTCCTCCAGCACCACCGCACGTACGACCTCCAGGGCCTCTCGGTGAAGGCCCAGCTCCTCCTGGACACCCGGGGGGCGACCCCGGCGGGGGCGGCGCACCGGCTCTGAGGACGCCGAAGGGCCCCGCACCGACCGGTGCGGGGCCCCAGGGACGAGACGTCAGCGCTTGTGCTGCGCGTCCGCCACGGTCACCTCGACGCGCTGGAACTCCTTGAGCTCGCTGTAGCCCGTGGTGGCCATCGCGCGGCGCAGGGCGCCGAAGAAGTTCATCGAGCCGTCCGGGATGTGCGACGGGCCCGCGAGGATCTCCTCGGTGGTGCCGACGATGCCCAGGTCGACCAGCTTGCCGCGCGGCACGTCCTCGTGGACGGCCTCCATGCCCCAGTGGTGGCCCTTGCCGGGCGCGTCCGTGGCGCGGGCCAGCGGGGAGCCCATCATGACGGCGTCGGCGCCGCAGGCGATGGCCTTGGGGAGGTCGCCGGACCAGCCCACACCGCCGTCGGCGATGACGTGCACGTACCGGCCGCCGGACTCGTCCATGTAGTCGCGGCGGGCCGCGGCCACGTCGGCGACCGCGGTCGCCATCGGGACCTGGATGCCGAGGACGTTGCGGGTGGTGTGCGCGGCGCCGCCGCCGAAGCCGACGAGGACACCGGCCGCGCCGGTGCGCATCAGGTGCAGGGCCGCGGTGTACGTGGCGCAGCCGCCGACGATGACCGGGACGTCCAGCTCGTAGATGAACTGCTTCAGGTTCAGCGGCTCGGCCGCGCCCGAGACGTGCTCGGCGGAGACCGTCGTGCCGCGGATGACGAAGATGTCCACGCCGGCGTCGACGACGGCCTTCGAGAACTGGGCGGTGCGCTGCGGGGAGAGCGCGGCGGCGGTGACGACACCGGAGTCGCGCACCTCCTTGATGCGCTGCCCGATCAGCTCTTCCTTGATCGGGGCGGCGTAGATCTCCTGCAGACGGCGGGTCGCGGTCGCCTCGTCCAGCTCGGCGATCTCGTCGAGGAGCGGCTGCGGGTCCTCGTACCGGGTCCAGAGACCTTCCAGGTTCAGGACGCCGAGGCCGCCCAGCTCGCCGATGCGGATGGCGGTCTGCGGCGAGACGACCGAGTCCATCGGGGCGGCCAGGAACGGCAGCTCGAAGCGGTAGGCGTCGATCTGCCAGGCGATCGAGACCTCCTTCGGGTCCCGGGTGCGCCGGCTCGGGACGACGGCGATGTCGTCGAACGCGTACGCCCTGCGGCCGCGCTTGCCGCGCCCGATCTCGATCTCAGTCACGATGTGTGGCCTTTCCCTCTATGTCTGCGCCTACCAGTATCCCCGACACACGCCGAAGGGGCGGCTCCGGCCACATGCCGGAACCACCCCTTCCGTCGCGCGCTGTTACTTCCTGCTGTAGTTCGGCGCCTCGACCGTCATCTGGATGTCGTGCGGGTGGCTCTCCTTGAGGCCCGCCGAGGTGATCCGGACGAAGCGGCCGTTCGCCTGGAGCTCCGGCACGGTGCGCCCGCCGACGTAGAACATCGACTGGCGCAGGCCGCCCACCAGCTGGTGGACGACGGCCGCGAGCGGGCCGCGGTAGGGCACCTGGCCCTCGATGCCCTCGGGGACGAGCTTCTCGTCGGAGGCGACGCCCTCCTGGAAGTAGCGGTCCTTGGAGAAGGAGCGCTGCTCGCCGCGGGACTGCATGGCGCCCAGCGAGCCCATGCCGCGGTACGACTTGAACTGCTTGCCGTTGATGAAGAGCAGCTCGCCCGGGGACTCCTCGCAGCCCGCGAGCAGCGAGCCGAGCATCACCGTGTCGGCGCCGGCGACGAGGGCCTTCGCGATGTCGCCGGAGTACTGCAGACCGCCGTCGCCGATGACCGGGACGCCGGCCGCCTTGGCGGCGAGGGAGGCCTCGTAGATCGCGGTGACCTGCGGGACGCCGATGCCGGCGACCACGCGGGTGGTGCAGATGGAGCCCGGGCCGACGCCGACCTTGATGCCGTCGACACCGGCGTCGATGAGCGCCTGGGCGCCGTCGCGGGTGGCGACGTTTCCGCCGATGACGTCGACCGAGGAGTTCGACTTGATCTTGGCGACCATGTCGCCGACCAGGCGGGAGTGGCCGTGCGCGGTGTCGACGACGATGAAGTCGACGCCGGCCTCGATCAGGGCCTGGGCGCGCTCGAACGCGTCACCGGCGACACCGACGGCGGCGCCGACGAGCAGCCGGCCCTCCTTGTCCTTGGCGGCGTTCGGGTACTTCTCGGCCTTGACGAAGTCCTTGACCGTGATGAGGCCCTTGAGGACGCCCGAGTCGTCGACCAGCGGCAGCTTCTCGATCTTGTGGCGGCGCAGCAGCTCCATGGCGTCCACGCCGGAGATGCCGACCTTGCCGGTGACGAGCGGCATCGGGGTCATGACCTCGCGCACCTGGCGGCTGCGGTCCGACTCGAAGGCCATGTCGCGGTTGGTGACGATGCCGAGCAGCTTGCCGGCCGGGTCGGTGACCGGGACGCCGCTGATGCGGAACTTGGCGCAGATCGCGTCGGCCTCGGCGAGCGTCGCGTCCGGGTGGACCGTGATCGGGTCCGAGACCATGCCGGACTCGGAGCGCTTCACGAGGTCGACCTGGTTGGCCTGGTCGGCGATGGAGAGGTTGCGGTGCAGCACACCGACACCACCCTGTCGCGCCATGGCGATCGCCATGCGGGACTCGGTGACCTTGTCCATCGCGGCGGAGAGCAGCGGGATGTTCACCCGCACGTTCTTCGAGATGTACGAGGCGGTGTCGATCTGGTCGGGCGCCATGTCGGACGCGCCGGGCAGAAGCAGCACGTCGTCGTAGGTCAGCCCGAGTGTCGCGAATTTCTCGGGCACTCCGTCGACGTTGGCAGTCATGACACCTTCCCAAATGGCCTTGATCGGTGCGGGATGTCCATGCTAACGGGCCTGAGTCGTGTCTCATTCCACGATCAAGATCAGCGGGAAGCTTTGGACGTTCGCACGTGTACGAAAGGGATGACGGCGCCCGACAAGGCTTACTGCTCGGCCAGGGCGCGCGATCGGGCTACCGCCGGGCCGGGGCGCGCGCGATCGGGTCACCGCCGAGCGAGAGCGCGCAGTCGGGTTACTGCTCGGCCAGGGCGCGCAGTCGGCTGAGGGCGCGGTGCTGTGCCACCCGGACGGCGCCCGGGGACATGCCGAGCATCTGGCCGGTCTCCTCGGCGGTCAGTCCGACCGCGACCCGCAGCACGAGGAGTTCGCGCTGGTTCTCCGGGAGGTTGGCGAGCAGCTTCTTGGCCCACTCGGCGTCGTCGCTGAGCAGGGCGCGCTCCTCGGGGCCGAGGGAGTCGTCGGGCCGCTCGGGCATCTCGTCGGAGGGGACGGCCGTGGACCCCGGGTGCCGCATGGCGGCCCGCTGGAGGTCGGCGACCTTGTGTCCGGCGATGGCGAAGACGAAGGCCTCGAAGGGCCTGCCGGTGTCCTTGTAGCGCGGCAGCGCCATCAGGACGGCGACGCAGACCTCCTGGGCCAGGTCCTCGACGAAGTGCCGGGCGTCGCCGGGCAGCCGGTTGAGGCGGGTGCGGCAGTACCGCAGGGCGAGCGGGTGGACACGCGCGAGCAGGTCGTGCGTGGCCTGCGCGTCGCCGTCCACCGCGCGGTGCACGAGCGCGCCGATCTCCCCCTGCCCGGCAGGCATGGGGGAACCCACGGTCTCGTCGTCGCGCATCGCTCCATGGTGCCCCGACGCCTCTCGGTTCGCGGCACCGCGTCCGTAGTTGTGCACCGAAGCGTTATGAGCAGGTGCGCCGGCACTCATCTCCCGCGCCCTCCCCTCCCGCTCGATCGACTCGTCCCCGAGGAACTCCACATCTCAAGGATGCGGCATTCCGCGGGGAAGTGACACAAGCCCACCCCGTCCACCCCACGACGGACGCGGGCGAGGACGGGGAGACGGCAGGTGACCTGCGATTCAGCGGACCAGGCCCCAGCGGAATCCGAGCGCGACGGCATGCGCCCGGTCGGAGGCTCCCAGCTTCTTGAAGAGGCGCCGGGCGTGGGTCTTGACCGTGTCCTCTGAGAGGAAGAGCTCGCGCCCGATCTCCGCGTTGGACCGGCCGTGGCTCATGCCTTCGAGGACCTGGATCTCGCGCGCGGTGAGGGTGGGCGCGGCGCCCATCTCGGCCGAGCGGAGGCGGCGCGGGGCGAGCCGCCAGGTCGGGTCGGCGAGCGCCTGGGTGACCGTGGCCCGCAGCTCGGCGCGCGAGGCGTCCTTGTGCAGGTAGCCACGGGCGCCCGCGGCGACCGCGAGGGCGACGCCGTCGAGGTCCTCGGCGACCGTGAGCATGATGATGCGGGCGCCGGGGTCCGCGGAGAGCAGCCGGCGGACGGTCTCCACGCCGCCCAGACCGGGCATGCGCACGTCCATCAGAATCAGGTCCGAGCGGTCCGCGCCCCAGCGGCGGAGGACTTCCTCGCCGTTGGCCGCGGTGGTCACGCGCTCGACGCCGGGCACGGTCGCGACCGCGCGGCGGAGCGCCTCTCGGGCAAGCGGGGAGTCGTCGCAGACGAGGACGGATGTCATGCCTGACCTCCGCGGCTCTCGCAGCTGTTGCGCGTCACCTTGAGCCTCCAGGGCTGTACGTATCGTCACCTGTGCGGTTGACGCTCTCGGACGTTTGCCCGATCGCTTGTTCCTTCAACCGCCTCCGCACTCTCAACGACGGTCACTCGAAAGAGTTACGGGTCGGACGGCGTCTTCGGCACTCTACGTGAGGAGTCGTGCGCGGAGGAGAGTGTCGCAGGTCGTTCGTCCCAACATCGAAAGCTATGCCCCATTTAGAGGCTTTTCTTCCCTTTTCGCAGTGTCTGTGGCTAGATTCGCAATGAGTCATATTTACATCTACTTCGACAGTAGGTGTATCGCCCGGACCTGTCGGGACCCGAGGAGCCCCGGCCATCAGCCATCCACCCGCCCACCTATCCGTTCGACACGGTTTCAAGGGGACAAGCGCAATGGCAGATTTCTCCCGCCTTCCCGGACCCAACGCCGACCTGTGGGACTGGCAACTCCTCGCGGCCTGCCGCGGAGTGGACAGCTCCCTGTTCTTCCACCCCGAGGGAGAGCGCGGCGCGGCACGGAGCGCGCGTGAGAACTCGGCGAAAGAGGTCTGCATGCGGTGCCCGGTGCGCGCGGAGTGCGCGGCACACGCACTCGCCGTGCGAGAGCCCTACGGCGTATGGGGCGGCCTCACCGAGGACGAACGCGAAGAGCTCATGGGACGCGCGCGCAATCGTCTGATCACGACGGCACCGGCCTCCGCGCCGGTCACGTCCGCCGCGTCCGCGACATCCATGACATCCATCGGGGAACGTATGTGATCCATCGGGAACGTATGTGAAGGAACGTTTCTTCGGCGCAGTAGGCGCAACCTGAGCGAGCATCACCCGAACGGACCTGTGCGCCCGCGCGCGTCGTGAAGCGACCACGCGCGCGTGGCGGCACGGATCGGCCACGCGCGTGGCGGCACGGATCGGCTACGCGCGCGTGGCGGCGCGGATCAGCTCGTCGAGCGTGGCCGCGACGGCCGGGACCTGCGCGAGGTCCGGCAGCGTCAGGGCCACGATCTCCCGCTCCACGGCCGGCTCCACGGCCACGGTCCGCGCCCCCTTGGGACGTACGGACTCGATGGCCAGCTCCGGCAGGACGGCGACGCCCAGACCGGCGCCGACCAGGCCCACCACGGCCGGGTAGTCGTCGGTGGCGAAGTCGATGCGGGGCGTGAAGCCCGCGTCCTCGCAGACGTCCACGAGCTGGCGGCGGCAGCGCGGGCAGCCCGCGATCCAGGACTCGTCCGCGAGTTCCGCGATGCCCACCGATCCGGCCCCGGCGAGCCGGTGCCCCTCGGGCACCAGGCCGACGAGCCGGTCGGCGAGGAGCGGGCGGACCACCAGGTCGTCCCATTCGGCCTGCCCGGCCCCGTACCGGAACGCCAGGGCGATGTCGCAGTCGCCCTCGCGGAGCATCTCGATCGAGCGCGGCGGTTCGGCCTCGACGAGGGAGACCCGGGTGCCGGGGTGCGCGGCCCGCAGCGCGGCGAGCGCGGTGGGCACGAGGGTCGAACTGCCGCTCGGGAAGGAGACCAGGCGCACGCGGCCCGCCCGGAGCCCGGCGATGGCGGCGACCTCCTCCTCGGCGGCGGTGAGCCCGGCGAGGATGCCGGAGGC
>NZ_MWIG01000313.1:0-27531 GCF_002156145.1 Streptomyces sp. NRRL B-24572
CCCTTATCGCGTACTCGTGACGACAGTCACAGTATGGTGATACCCTCCGTGCGGAGGAAGGAGGCCCCTCGAATGAGCCCCTTTACCGGCTCCGCGCCCCGCACGTCACGCTGGCAGCACCTGCGCCTGGACATCGACCAGGGCGTCGCCACCGTCACCCTGGCCCGCCCCGCGAAACTCAACGCCCTCACCTTCGGCGCCTACGCCGATCTGCGCGACCTCCTCGCCGAGCTCTCCCGCGAGCGCGCCGTCCGCGCCCTCGTCCTCGGCGGCGAGGGCCGCGGCTTCTGCTCGGGCGGCGACGTCGACGAGATCATCGGCGCCACCCTCGCCCTCGACACCGCCCGGCTCCTCGACTTCAACCGGATGACCGGTCAGGTCGTCCGGGCCCTTCGCGAATGCCCCTTCCCGGTCGTCGCCGCCCTCCACGGCGTCGCCGCCGGCGCCGGGGCCGTCCTCGCCCTCGCCGCCGACTTCCGGATCGCCGACCCCACCACCCGCTTCTCCTTCCTCTTCACCCGGGTCGGCCTCTCCGGCGGAGACATGGGCGCCGCCTATCTGCTGCCCCGGGTCGTCGGACTCGGCCACGCCACCCGCCTCCTCATGCTGGGGGAGCCCGTCCACGCGGCCGAGGCCGAGCGCATCGGCCTCCTCAGCGAGCTCACCGAGGAGGGCGCGGCGGGGGAGCGGGCCGCCGCCCTCGCCCGCCGCCTCGCGGACGGCCCGGCCCTGGCCCTCGCCCAGACCAAGGCCCTGCTGACCGCCGAGCTCGACATGCCGCTCGCCGCCGCGGTCGAACTGGACGCGGCCACCCAGGCACTCCTGATGAACGGCGAGGACTACGCCGAGTTCCACGCCGCCTTCACGGAGAAACGCGCCCCGAAATGGCGGGGGTGCTGACGGTGCCGGGCACGGACCGGCGCTCGGGGGCCGGCCCCGCCCGCGTCGCCGTCATAGGCGGCGGCCCCGGCGGGCTCTACGCCGCCGCCCTCCTCCTCCGCCAGGACCCGTCCCGCGAGGTCACCGTCTGGGAGCGGAACGCCCCCTCCGACACCTTCGGCTTCGGCGTCGTCCTCTCCGACGAGACCCTCGGCGGCATCCGGGACGCCGACCCCGTCGTGTACGAGGCGCTCCGCCGCGAGCTCGTCCGCTGGGACGACATCGACGTCGTCCACCGCGGCCACCGCACCACCTCCACCGGCCACGGCTTCGCCGCCCTCGGCCGCCGCCGGCTCCTGGAGATCCTGCACGCCCGCTGCGCCGAACTCGGCGTACGGCTCCGCTTCCGCACCGAGGCCCCGCCCGCCGCCGTCCTCGCCGCCGACCACGACCTGGTGATCGCCGCCGACGGCGTCCACAGCCACACCCGCGAGACGCACGCCGAGCACTTCCGCCCCCGGATCACCAGCCACCGCTGCCGCTACATCTGGCTGGCCGCCGACTTCCCCTTCGAGGCCTTCCGCTTCGAGATCGCCGAGACCGAACACGGCGTGATGCAGCTCCACGCCTACCCGTACTCCACCGACTCCTCCACCGTCATCGTCGAGATGCGCGAGGAGGTCTGGCGGGCCGCCGGCTTCCACGAGCTCGACGAGACCGAGTCCGCCGCCCGCTGCGCCAAGGTCTTCGCCGAGGCGCTCGGCGGCCGGGAGCTCCGCTCGAACAACTCCGCCTGGACCGCCTTCCGTACCGTCGCCAACCAGCACTGGTCGTACGGCAACACCGTCCTCATCGGCGACGCCGCCCACACCGCGCACTTCTCCATCGGCTCCGGCACCAAACTGGCCGTCGAGGACGCCGTC
Organism: Streptomyces sp. NRRL B-24572; assembly: GCF_002156145.1. Classification (NCBI taxonomy): domain Bacteria; kingdom Bacillati; phylum Actinomycetota; class Actinomycetes; order Kitasatosporales; family Streptomycetaceae; genus Streptomyces; species Streptomyces sp. NRRL B-24572. The sequence goes on from NZ_MWIG01000313.1 coordinate 1,803, forward strand.
GCCCTCGCCGCAGCCGTCGCCGCCCACCCGGACCTCGACGAGGCCCTGGCCGCGTACGAGACGGAGCGCCGTCCCGTCGTCGAGTCCACCCAGCGCGCGGCCGGCGCCAGCCTGCGCTGGTTCGAGGAGCTCGCCGGGCACGTCGACCGGCCGCCCCGCCGCTTCGCCTTCGACCTGCTCACCCGCAGCCGCCGCGTCACCCACGCCAACCTGAAGCTGCGCGACCCGGCCTTCACCGCCGCCGTCGAGGAGGACTTCGGCTGCCCGCCCGGCACCCCGCCCATGTTCACCCCCTTCGAGCTGGGCGGACTGACCCTCCGCAACAGGGTCGTCGTCTCGCCCATGGACCTGTACGTCGCCGAGAACGGGGTCCCCGGCGACTTCCACCTCGTCCACCTCGGCTCCAGGGCCCTCGGCGGCGCCGGACTCGTCATGACCGAGATGGTCTGCGTGAGCCCCGAGGGCCGCATCACCCCCGGCTGCACCGGCCTCTGGACCGACGAACAGGCCGCCGCCTGGAGCCGTATCGCCGACTTCGTCCACGCACAGTCGCCCGGCACCGCACTCGGCGTCCAACTCGGCCACTCCGGCCGCAAGGGCTCCACCCGCCGCATGTGGGAGGGCATCGACCAGCCGCTCCCCGAGGGCAACTGGCCCCTCGTCGCCGCCTCGCCCCTCCCGTACCGGACCGGCGTCAACCAGACCCCGGCCGCCCTCGACCGCGCCGGACTCGCCGCCGTACGCGAGCAGTTCACCGCCGCCGCCCGCCGCGCCGCCCGCAGCGGCTTCGACCTCCTCGAACTGCACTGCGCCCACGGCTACCTCCTCTCCTCCTTCCTCTCCCCGCTCACCAACCACCGCACCGACGCCTACGGCGGCGACCTCACGGCCCGGCTGCGCTACCCCCTCGAAGTCTTCGACGCGGTACGGGAGGCCTGGCCGGCCGACCGCCCCATGACCGTCCGGATCTCCGCCACCGACTGGGCCGAGGGCGGCACGACCGCCGAGGACGCCGTCGAGATCGCCCGTGCCTTCGCGGACCACGGCGCCGACGCCATCGACGTCTCCACCGGCCAGGTCGTCCCCGACGAGGAGCCCGCCTACGGCCGCTCGTACCAGACCCCCTACGCCGACCGCATCCGCAACGAGCTCGGCGTCCCGGTGATCGCGGTCGGCGCGATCTCCTCCTGGGACGACGTCAACTCCCTGCTCCTGGCGGGCCGCGCCGACCTCTGCGCCCTCGCACGCCCGCACCTCTACGACCCGCACTGGACCCTGCACGCGGCGGCCGAGCAGGAGTACCGGGGCCCGGCCGCCCCCTGGCCCGCCCCGTACCGCGCGGGCAGCCGCCGCCCGCCCACCGGCCGCCGCGAATAGGGGTACGCCTGGACGCTCGCGTATGCGGGCGCGACGCGGAGCCATGGTCCGCGCACAACCACCGCCCTTGAATGAGGGCATGACAGAAAACAGGGGTGGCAAGGGTGTCGGGGCGGTCCTCGGCACGGCGGCGGTGGCGGCGGGACTGCTCGCGGGGGTGTGGTTCGCGTACGTCTGCTCGGTGATGCCGGCGCTGGCGCGCAGCGACGACCGGGTCTACGTCGAGGTGATGCGGAACATCAACGACGTCATCCAGAACCCGGTGTTCTTCACCCCGTTCTTCGGGGTGCCGGTCCTCACGGCGGTGGCCGCCTGGCAGCACCGCGCCGGCCGGGCGCGGGTCTGGACGCTCGCCGCGTTCGTCCTCGGCCTGGCGGTCCTCGTGGTCACCTCGGCGGCGAACGTTCCCCTCAACGACGCCCTCGCGGCGACCCAGGACCCGACCGCCGCCCGCGCCGCCTTCGAGACCCCGTGGGTGGCGTGGAACCTGGTCCGCGCGGTCCTCGGCACGGCGGGCCTGGCCTGCCTGCTGAGGGCGCTCGCCGTACGGAACTGACTCCTCTTCAGGGCCCTCAGGGCGTCCGCAGGGTGGCGAGCGCGGTGCGGAGGAGGAAGGCTTCGGCGCGGTCCCAGGTCCAGCCGTTCTCGGCGACCAGGGTGCGCCAGCCGCCCGGGCCGAACCAGAACCACAGGAGGTCCGCCGTCTCCTCCTCGGGGCGGGGGGCCGGCGCCAGGGTGTGCAGGTGGTGCGCGGCGGTGCGGAGGGCGGTGCGGTAGTCGGCGGTGGCGCGCTCCCACAGCGCCTCGCCGTCCTCGTGCGAGGGCAGCGCCTTGTGGATCGCCTCGTGCACGGTGAACATGCCCTCGTTCCCCGCCCGGGTGCCGCGGGCCAGGGCCCCGAGGGCCGCCTCCGGGTCCCGTTCGGCGAGTACGGCGCCGATCGCCCGCTCGTAGCCGGAGGCCCGTACGGCCGTGTCGACGATCTCGTTGAGGATGTCGCTCTTGCTCCCGGCGCTCGCGAAGACGGCCTTCGCGGAGATGCCCGCCCCGGCCGCGATGTCCGCGACGGTCACCCGCCCGTAGCCGCGTTCGGCGAACAGCCGGGTCGCCGACCGGAGGATCTCCGCTCGCGTCTGGGCGGCGGCCTGCTCCCGCCGGGGCGAGACGTACTTGCGTGTGGTCGGCATGGGGCCAGCCTAGTCGAGGAAGTGCTCGACCTATTCAATAGGTGGTGTGTAACCTGAATATCGGTCAGGGCGGAGCACCGCCCCCTGCGCGAGAGGAACCGAACCGATGGGAATGTCACCCGAGGACGCGGCCCGCGGACTCTTCACGGTCCTGGCGACCGGAGACGCGGCGCTGGCCGCGGAGGTCGTGCACAAGGACTTCACCAACCGCGAGGCGGTCGTCTCGCCCGCCGCCTGCTCGCTCCCCGGGCCGGCGGGCGCGCTGGCGTCGGGCGCCTGGCTGCGCGCCGCCTTCACCGACCTGAGCTTCCCCGTCACCGACCTGGTCCGCGACGGCGACCGGGTGTGGATACGGCTGCACATGCGGGGCCGGCACACCGGCCCCTTCGTCCACTACCGGGACGGCATGCTCCTCCAGGCGATCCCGCCCACCGGGGCCGAGATCGACTCCGAGCAGGTCCACCTCCTGCGCCTGCGGGACGACAAGGTCGTCCGGCACGAGGCGGTCCGCGACGACCTCACCCTGGTCGGGCAGCTCGGCATGTTCCCCCCCGGCCCCACCGTCCAGCTCATCCAGGACTGGCACGCGACCGAACGCGCGGCCCGGGCCGCTTCCGTGATCGCCGAGGCCGCGGAGAAGGCGGCGGCCACCGCCCGCGCGTACGCGCGCGGCTGAGGGAGCGGCCGGTTGTCCGCCGTGGGCCCGGGTCCGTGCCGTCCGCCGCTTCGCTACTGCGGACCCGGGCCCGGGTCCGTGCCGTCCGCCTGCTTGCGCCGGTAGTGGGTCCGGCCCTTGGCGGAGTTGCCGCAGGTGGCCATGGAGCACCAGCGGCGGCGGCCGCCCCGGGAGCTGTCGAGGAACACCCAGCCGCACCGCATGCCGGGGCAGACGCGGGTGCGTTCCAGCGGCAGCTCCCGCAGCAGGTCGAAGGCCCGCAGGGCGAGTTCGTGGTGGAGGTGGTCGAGCCCCGACGTCCCGACGTCGACCCGGAGCTCCGGAGCGGTTCCGTGGAAGGTGAGGCGCGCACGGGCGACCGCCTGCTTCCAGTGGGTCTCCACCCGCTCGACCGCCTCCGCCGGGGCCGGGGCGTCCTGGTGGATCAGCGCCGTGAGCAGGTCGTGCAGGGCCTCGCGCAGCTCGCGGGTGCGGGCCAGCGCCTGCTCGGCCCCGTCGGGATCGGACTCGGCGAGCCGTCGCAGGGCGGTGAGGTCGGCGGGGGCGAAGTGGCCGGTGAGGGCGGCCCACTCCAGCAGGCGCGGATAGCCGTCGAGCCAGTCGACGGACTCCGCGTCGCGCGCCGTCACCGTGTTCACGAGGTCGATGACGACGTGCCCGCCGACCAGGTCGCGGGGCCTGAAGGTGTGGGGCCGGATGGTCGCCGTCACGCCTGACCGCCTTTCACGCTTGCCTTCTTGCCTTCTTCAATCCAACCAGTGTACGGATGTTATCCGGTTGGAACAGCATTCCGGATGGACCGGATGGACCGGATGGATAGGAGAAGCCCATGGCCGCCGCCACCGTCGAGCTCATCACGGCCCCCTGGAACCTCGGCCTGCGACCGCCCGCCCCGGGGCGCGAGCCAGGAACCTGGCGGACCCCGCGAGCACTCCTCTCGGCGGGCCTCGGGGAACGCCTGCGGCCGGCCCGGGTGGTGGAGCTCGACCGTCCGCCGTACGAGTTCGACGCGCAGCCGGCGACCCGCATCCGCAACGGGGTCACCCTCCGCGAGCACACGCTGCTGCTCGGCGAGGCGGTCCACGCCGCGCTCGCCGCCTCCCGGTTCCCGGTGGTCCTGGGCGGCGACTGCAGCATCCTGCTCGGCTGCCTGCTCGGCGCCCGGCGCCACGGACGCTGCGGACTGGTCCACCTCGACGGGCACAGCGACTTCCGGCACCCCGGCAACCACGACGCCGGTGCGCTCCTCGGCTCGGCCGCCGGAATGGACCTGGCCCTGGCCACCGGCCGGGGCGAACTGCTGCTCACCCACTGGCCCGAGATCGGCCGGCCGCTGGTCGCCGACGAGGACGTGGTCCAGATCGGCGACCGTGAGGAGGGCGAGGGGAACCCACCGGCCACACCCCCGGTCACCCGGTTCACCGCCCGGGAGATCCAGCGGATCGGCGTGGCCGAACTGGGCGAGCGGGTCGTCCGCCGCCTGGAGGAGCGCGGGCTCGACCGCGTCTGGCTCCACCTCGACCTCGACGTGCTCGACGAGCGCGTCCTGCCCGCGGTGGACTCCCCGGGCCGCCCCGGCCTGGACTTCCCCCAGCTGTCCGAGCTCGTCTCGACCCTGACGGCCACCGGCCGGGTGGCCGGGCTCGACGTCGCCATCTACGACCCGGAACTCGACCCGGACGGGGTGTACGCCGCCCCCGTCGTCGACTGCCTCGCCCACGCCCTGACCCCGCTCGCGACCGTGGAGGCCCACGCATGAAGACCCTGCTCGCCGACGGCCCCAGCCCCCTGTACCCGACCGAGATGGAGCAGTTCGGACGCCTGACCGGACAGTGGGCGACCCTGATCACGTACCACCCCGCCGACGGCTCACCGGCCCGCCACGTCGACGGCGCCTGGGAGTTCGGCTACGCCCTGGAGGGCAGGGCGGTCGTGGACGTCTGGCAGTGGCCCGGGCGCGAGGAGCTCCCCGCCGAGGGGCGCGCCGCCGACCAGGAGTGCGGTCTGTGCGTACGGATCTGGGATCCGCGCCTCCAGCTGTGGCGGTTCACCTTCCACGGCACCGCCCGCGGCGACGTGGTGCAGATGTACGCCCGCGGGATCGGCGACGAGATCGTCATGGAGCGCGCGGTCGGCGGCGACCTGGTCCGCTGGACCTTCGCCGACATCACCGCCGACAGCTTCCACTGGCGCAACGAACGGTCGACCGACGGCGGCCGCACCTGGCGGCTCGACCAGGAGGTCGACGCCCGCCGCGTACGGTGACCCAGGGCCTGTCCGCCCCCGATCCGCCGGCCAGGACCTAGTCCGACAGGAACGGCCGGACGTACTCCGCGCCCCGGTCCCGCAGCAGTTCGTGCAGGGCCGTGAAGACCTCCGCCGAGCGGCGGCCCGGCCAGTCGTCCGGCAGGAGCTCCGCCGGGAGCACCGGGTCCGCGTAGGGGAGGCGGCGCCAGGAGTCCAGGGCGAGGAGATAGTCCCGGTAGGCGTCCTCGGCGCCCGCCGGGGCCGTCCGCCAGGCCCGCAGGACCGGTTCGTGGGCGGCCAGGAACTCCTCGTGGAGCCCGGCGATCGCCGGCAGGTCCCACCAGCGGGCCACTGCCTCGGCCGTCGCCGTGTACCCCAGGTGGTCGCCGCGGAAGAGGTCCACGTACGGGGAGAGCTCCAGGCGCTCCAGGGCGTTCCGGGTCTCCTCGTACAGCCGGGCCGGCGCGATCCAGACGCCCGGCGCCGCCGTGCCGAAACCGAGCCGGGCGAGTCGGGACCGCAGCAGGTGCCGCTTGTGCCGCTCGGCCTCCGGCACCGAGAAGACGGCCAGGACCCAGCCCTCGGACAGCTTCGGCTCCGTACGGGCGTAGATGCGGCGGTCGCCGTCGTCCAGGAGCCGGCGGGCGTCCTCCGAGAGGGAGTATCCGGCGGCGCCGTCCGCCGTCCGGCCCGGCAGCAGTAGCTCGCGCCGCTTGAGCCGCGACACCGAGGAGCGCACCGAGGGCGCGTCGACGCCGAGCACGCCGAGCAGCCGGATGAGCGCGGCCACCGGCACCGGCGACTCGTCGGGCGCACGGCCGTACGCGCCGTAGAAGGAGACGATCAGGGATCGGGGAGTGTGCTGCTCGGCCACGTGATCACTTTAGGCCGTACGCAGATCAGACGGGGTCCCGCAGCAGGAAGCGCTGCAGTTTGCCCGTCGCGGTGCGGGGCAGGGCGTCGAGGAAGACGATCTCCCGGGGCGACTTGTACGGGGCGATGCGGGTGCGGACGAAGGCCCGCAGCGCGGCGGCGGTGCTCGCGTCGCGCGGCACCCCGTCCCGTACCACGGTGTACGCCACGACGACCTGGCCGCGCAGCTCGTCCGGGCGGCCCACGACCGCCGTCTCCACCACGTCGGGGTGGTCGAGGAGGACCTCCTCGACCTGGGGTCCCGCGATGTTGTACCCGGCCGAGATGATCATGTCGTCGGCCCGTGAGACGTAGCGGAACCAGCCGTCGGGTTCGCGGACGTACGTGTCGCCCGTGACGTTCCAGCCGTCCCGTACGTACTCCTCCTGGCGCGGGTCGGCGAGATAGCGGCAGCCGACCGGGCCGCGCACCGCGAGCAGTCCCTCCTCGCCGTCGGGGACGGCTTTGCCCTCGCGGTCGACGATCCGGGCCTGCCAGCCGGGCACCGGACGCCCCGTGGTGCCGGGGCGGATGTCGCCGTCGGCGGCGGATATGAAGATGTGCAGCAGCTCGGTCGCGCCGATGCCGTTGATCAGGCGCAGACCGGTCCGCGCGTACCAGGCCTTCCAGGTCGCCTCCGGCAGGTTCTCGCCGGCCGAGACGCAGCGGCGCAGCGAGGCGGTCTCGGGGGCGACGCCCTGCTTGAGCTCGTCGAGCATGACCCGGTAGGCCGTCGGGGCGGTGAACAGCACCGTCACCCGGTGCCGCTCGATCGCCGCGAGCAGCTGCTTGGGGCCGGCCTGTTCGAGGAGGACCGCGCTCGCCCCGGCCCGCAGGGGGAAGACGACGAGCCCGCCGAGGCCGAAGGTGAACGCGAGCGGCGGCGAGCCGGCGAAGACGTCGTCGGGCAGGGGGCGCAGGACGCGCGCGGAGAAGGTGTCGGCGACGGCCAGGACGTCCCGGTGGAAGTGGACACAGCCCTTGGGCTGCCCGGTCGTGCCGGAGGTGAAGGCGATCAGGGCCACGTCGTCGGCGGCGGTCGCCACCGCCTCGTACGGGCCGGGGCGGCGTTCGGCGAGGGCGAGCAGGTCGTCCGGTCCGTCCCCGCCGAAGGGGGTGATCCGGAGCCCCGGTATCCGGGCCGCGAGGAGCTCGTCGAGCACACGGGCGTCGCAGAGCGCGTGGGTGCACCGGGCGACCTCGGCCATCACGGCCAGCTCGGGCGCGCGCTGCTGGGCCAGAACGGTCACGGCGACGCCGCCGGCCTTCATCACGGCGAGCCAGCAGGCGGCCAGCCAGGGCGTGGTGGCGCCGCGCAGGAGGACCCGGTTGCCGGGCAGCACCCCCAGGTCGGCGGTGAGGACGTGGGCGATGCGGTCCACCCGGTCGCGGAGCTCCCCGTAGCTCCAGACGTTGCCCTCGCCGTCGTGGAAGGCGGGCCGGTCGGCGCCGAACCGCTCCACCGTGCGGTCGAGGAGTTCGGTGCCGCAGTTGAGCCGATCGGGGTAGACCAGTTCGGGGAGGTCGAAGACGAGACGGGGCCAGAGGCCGGGCGGGGGCAGCCGGTCCCGGGCGAACGTGTCGAGGTGGGCCGAAGGTGTCAGCTCCATGAGTCCGTCCCCCTGTCGTGGTGGGGTCGTCCGTCGCTCGACGAGCGTATCGTGTTGGTGACGACAGTCAACGGTTCGCGACAAGGGTGCTCGTGGACACCCGGACGAAGGCGCCGCACGGCGCCGCGGCACGGGCGCCGGAGGGCGTCAGGACCAGGCCGCCGGACGGCGCAGGGACCAAGGCGCCGGAGGGCGTAAGGACCAGATCGCCGGAGGGCGTCAGAGCCAAGGCGTCGGAGGGCGTACGGACCAGGTCGCCGGACGGCGTCAGGACCAAGGCGCCCCACGGCGCGGGGACCAGGACGCCGCAAGGCGTCAGGACTAGGGCGCCCGAGGGCGTCAGAGAGGGCCCACATGCCCGCATTCTCGCTCGATCCGGCACAGACCACCTGGTGTGCGCAGCTCAGCGAGCTCGCCGCCGAACGCCTCAAGCCCCTCGCCGACCAGGGCGCACCCGGCCGGGTCAACCGCCCCCTGGTCGCCGCCCTCGGCGAGCTCGGCCTCCTCGCCCGCCTCTTCGAGGCCGGCGCCCTCGACCTCTGCCTCCTGCGCGAATCCCTCGCCCGGACCTGCACCGAGGCCGAGACCGCCCTCGCCCTCCAGGGCCTCGGCACCCACCCCGTCGCCGCCTTCGGCACCCCCGCCCAGCGGGCCCGCTGGCTCCCCGAGGCCACCGCCGGACGGGCCGTCGCCGCCTTCGCGCTCTCCGAACCGGACGCCGGCTCCGACGCCGCCGCCCTCGCCCTCGAAGCCGTCCCCGACGGGCGCGGCGGCTGGCGCCTGCACGGCGAGAAGCGCTGGATCTCCAACGCCCCCGAGGCCGACTTCGCCACCGTCTTCGCCCGCACCACCCGCGGCGCCGGAGCCCGCGGCGTCACCGCCTTCCTCGTCCCCGCCGACCGGCCCGGCCTCGGCGGGGAGCCGCTCGACATGCTCGCCCCGCACGCCCTCGGCACCCTCACCTTCGACGGCGTCCCCGTAGGCCCCGAGGACCTCCTCGGCGCACCGGACCAGGGCTTCCGGGTCGCCATGAACACCCTCAACCTCTTCCGGCCCAGCGTCGGCGCCTTCGCCGTCGGCATGGCCCAGGCCGCCCTCGACGCGGCCCTCGCCCACACCGCCGCCCGTCCCGCCTTCGGCGGCGTCCTCGCCGACCTCCAGGCCGTCTCGCACCGCGTCGCCGAGATGGCCACCCGCACCGAGGCCGCCCGCCTCCTCGTGTACGCGGCGGCCGTCGCGTACGACGAGGGCGACCCGGACGTCCCCCGGCGCTCCGCCATGGCCAAGCTCCTCGCCACCGAGACCGCCCAGTACGTCGTCGACGCGGCCGTCCAGCTGCACGGCGCCCTCGCCCTCCAGCGCGGCCACCTCCTGGAACACCTCTACCGGGAGGTCCGCGCACCCCGGATCTACGAGGGGGCGACGGAGGTCCAGCGCACGATCATCGCGAAGGAGCTGTACGCGAAGGTGCCGACCGCCAAGTCCATCGAGGAGCCGACCCCATGACCCTGCACCGCCACAACCCCGCGGAACTCTCCCCGCCCACCGGCTTCTCCCACGCCGTCACCGCCACCGGCACCCGGCTCGTCTTCCTCGCCGGGCAGACGGCCCTCGACACCGAGGGCAAGGTCGTGGGGGAGGACCTCACCGAGCAGTTCACCACCGCCCTCGGCAACCTCCTCACCGCCCTGCGGCACGCCGGCGGCACCCCCGCCGACCTCGCCCGCGTCACCGTCTACACCACGGACGTCCCCGGCTACCGCGAGCACGCCCATGAACTGGGCCGGATCTGGCGCCGGTTGGCGGGCCGCGACTACCCGGCGATGGCCGTCATCGGAGTCGTACGCCTCTGGGACGAGCAGGCGCTGGTGGAGCTCGACGGCTTCGCGGTCCTGGACGAGCCGGCACCTGCTTGATCAACTGGTCACCCGAGTGGACCGGGCTTAGTGTCGAAAGGTGGACTGACCGGCCCACGGCTCACTCACCAGGCGAAGTCCGAGGCGCCACATGAGTACACCCAAGCCGACGACACCGGAACAGACCGCCACCCCGAAGAAGGGCAGTGACGGCAAGGGCATCGCCCTGTTCGTGATCGCGTCCTGCCAGCTGATGGTGGTCCTCGACATCACGATCGTGAACATCGCGCTCCCGCACATCCAGAGCGCACTGCACTTCTCCACGACCAGCCTGTCCTGGGTCGTCAACGCCTACACGCTCACGTTCGGCGGCCTGCTCCTGCTCGGCGGGCGCGCGGGCGACATCCTCGGCCGCCGCCGTGTCTTCATCTTCGGCGTGCTGCTCTTCGGACTGGCCTCCCTCTTCTGCGGACTCGCGCAGAGCGAGTGGCAACTCCTCGCGGCCCGGTCACTCCAGGGCGTCGGCGGCGCGATAGCCTCGCCGACCTCGCTCTCCCTCATCACCACCACGTTCGACGAAGGCCCGGAACGCAACCGGGCCTTCGGCGTCTTCGCGGGCGTCTCGGCCGGCGGCGGCGCGATCGGCCTGGTGGCCGGAGGCATGCTCGTCCAATGGCTCGACTGGCGCTGGATCTTCTTCGTCAACGTCCCGATCGCCATCGTGATCGCGGTCCTCACACCGCGTCACGTCAAGGAGTCCGAGCGGCACCCCGGCCACTTCGACTTCGCAGGTGCGGTGACGGCGACGCTCGGCATGGTGGCGCTGGTGTACGGATTCATCCGGGCCGCGCAGGAGGGCTGGAGCGACCCCTACACGATCGGCTCGTTCGGGGCGGCGCTCGTCCTGCTGTCCGCGTTCATCCTCATCGAACGGCGCTCGCAGCAACCCATCACGCCCCTGCACATGTTCGCCGACCGCAACCGCTCGGGCAGCTACGTCATCATGCTCTGTCTGGCGGCGGCCATCTTCGGGATGTTCTTCTTCCTCACCCTGTTCGTGCAGCAGGTGCTGGGCTTCAGCCCCCTGACGACGGGCCTCGCGTTCCTGCCGGTCAGCGCTATCATCGCGGTCGGCGCGGGCTTCACGTCCAACCTGCTGCCCAGGTTCGGCCCGAAGCCCTTCATGGTGACGGGCTCGCTGCTCACCGCGGTCGGCCTGTCCTGGCTGACGCTCACCGATGTGAACTCCACCTACGCGGGCAGCATCCTCGGGCCGATCCTCGTCTTCGGTCTCGGCATGGGCCTGATGTTCGTCTCGCTGACCATCATGGCGCTGTCGAACGTCGAACCGAAGGAGTCCGGGGCCGCGTCCGGTCTGCTCAACGCCACGCAACAGGTGGGCGGTTCGCTCGGCCTCTCGATCCTCGTGACCGTCTTCGGCACGGCCAGCCGCAACGAGGCGGAGAAGCAGGTCCCCTCCTTCCTCTCCCAGGCCGGCCCGCTGGAGAAGGCCCAGTTCGCCAAGACCGGCCAGCTCCCACCGCCCTGGAGCGACCAGATCCTCGCCACCGGCGTCTCCGCGGGCTTCGTCACGGCGGCGATCTTCGCCGTGGTCGGCGCCCTGGTCGCCCTGTTCGTGATCCAGGTCCGCCCCTCGGACATCGAACGCCTCAAAGGCGGCGCGATGATGCCGGGCGCGGGCGCCTGAGCGCTAGCCGCCGGGCCGCAGCTCGGCGTACGGCCGCTCGGGACAGGGCGCGTCGGGTGGCGCGAGCTTCAGGTAGACGGTCCCGAACTGCGGGTTCTCGACCGTCTTACCCGGCTCGGGATCCTGGAAGCAGACCTTCCACGGATCCGCGACACCGGGCAGCTCCACATCGGAGTACGCACTCTCCGGCTCGACCTTCCGGAACCCGATCGGCCCGAGCGTCTCACCGGCCCGCCCGAAGGTCATACCGGTGACGGCGGGCATGGCGGGCCAGGGAATCTTCTCCCCGTCGGCACGGGGACAGGGCGCCTCGACCCGCACCACCCCGAGATCGAGCACGGGCCGCCCACCACTGCGCTGCCCCGCGGAACCCTGAAAACACACCTTCCAGCCACCGACGTCCCACTGCCGGGCGTCCTGGTCGGAGGCATCGTGCGACACGACGTCGAACCCGGCGGCGGAGGCCTGCTCCTTCGCGTCCTCGAGCCGCTTCCCCACGAGCGAGGGAGGCCCGGAAGGCTTGGGCCGGGCGGACGCGGACGCGGAGACGGTGACGCTCGCTGCGGGCGGCCCGGCCTTCTCTTCGGACGCGCGGCCCCCGTCTCCGTCTCCGCCTCCGAGGCGGGACAGCACGAACCCGAGGCCCGCGAGCACCACGACCACGACGAACAGGGGATGCCGCCACCAGGGCCGCGAAACCGGCCGGGGCGGCAGTGGGGGCGGCGGGACGGCGGCGTTGGGATCCACGCCGGGATCGTAGCCACGCCCCGGACGCCACGACTCGGCTTTCCAGGAACGGGACCTGACATCGGCCTCAGTCAGGGACGCCCGCGCCGATCCCCGCGGGGCACAGGGGCACGGGGACTTCGTCGGTGTCGCCCTCCGGGATGCCGATGACCTCGACTGTCACCCCTCGAACCGCCAGCGCCTTCGCGGTCTGTGCGGTGGTGATCTGGGAGAAGCCGAAAAGGGACTCCGGGGTCAGGTGCTCGCGGTTCTTGAGCTGCATGGCGAGGACGATCCGCCGGGGCGTGAAGTCCTCCGGAAGCGCACGCGTGCCACCGCTGAGGCGGGCGACCTTCGCCGTGAACTCCGCACGGACCTGCGCGGATTCCTGGAGGAGCTCCACCGCCACCCTGGCCTGGCTGAACAGGTGGCTCAGCGGGCCCGAGCCGCTCGCGCGCTTGACGAGGACCAAGGTGCCGTCGGGCATGAGCAGGTCGCAGATCTCGACCTGATCCCTCCGCTGGAGGGGATTGCCGACGTTCTTGGTGTCGAGACACAGCCAGCCCGGCAGCTCGTCGGCCACCCTGTTGTTGTACGCGTTCTCGGACTCTCCCTTGAACCAGGCCGGCAGGAAGACGGAGGGCAACGGAGGGAACAGGGCCGCCACGGCGGCCCGGCACTCCGCCACGTAGCCCACACCGGCCTCGTACCACTCGCCCTCCAGGAGGAAGAACCGCCTGGAACCGAGAGAGACGTCGGCTTCCAGCCAGCTCAGTGCGGCGGTGGCGGCGAGCGTGTCGACGGCACCTGCCCGGCGGTCCCTGGCCAGAGTCACGGTCCCCTCGCGCAGCACCTCGACGCGTCGGCCGGGCAGTGCGAGCCGGGCCCGCGTGAGCACGTAGTCGAGATCGAAGTCGTCGGAGCGCCGTGCGTCGGCGCTGTTGATCCGCGTCATGTACGCGGTGGCCTCCGCGTACGCCACGTGGTGATCTGCGGGGACGGACGCGGAGATCCGTCCGTCGGCTGCCCGGCCGAGGCGGTCGTCCAGATCCCGGTCGAGGGCGTCGAGGTCCGCGGGGTCGCTGACCGGAACGATGTGGTCGACGAACTCCAGCTCCTGGTGCGGGATGTCCTCGCGGCAGATCTTCGCGATGGTCCGCAGATCGGAGACGAGAGCCTCGGGTTCGATCCCCAGGGCGATCTTCAGCCCGCATCCGCCCTGCGCGCTGACGGCCTTTCCGCGCTTGTACCGCGAGCGGGTGAGGGGGAGGTCGTCGAGGTATCCGCCCAGGCTACGCACGATCCGGGAGTGGTCGCGGATGCCGAGCATCGGGACCGGTACCCCGCTCGGAACCAGGGAGATGTCGGTGCGGGCCTGACCGAGAGACCTCGAGACCGCCCCGCGGATCATGCTCGGGTCCATCTGTCGGATGGCGAAGGAGAGACCGAAGCGCCTGTCCTTGAGGCCGTCGGGGATCAGCCGGTACCCCTGGTCGCAGCCTAAGGCGTACACGGTGCCGTCGATGGCGAGCAGGAGGAGGGCGGCGGTGCGGCGGACGCTCTCCGCGACCGTGATGCCCGTGGTACGCGCCATGGGCTCGCACCACGGTGCCTCGGTGCTCTCCATTCCGCAGGTGATGTACACGGCGGGCACCGCCATGGCGTGGGGGAAGTGGAGATCGGCCCCCAGCCTGTCCAGGAGTTCGTGGTCGAGGGCGTCCAGCATGGCTTCCGGCGTGGGGTTGACGCCGGACAGCCGGTAGACGGTGCGTACCGCGGTGTTCGATGCCAAGGCGAGCCTCCATGGACCGGTGAGCGCAGATTGCCAGGTACACGAGAGAAGATGACATGAGTATGTGTGCACTGTCAACAGACTGTCTACTGGAGGAGTGGTGTCGGTCCGTGTACGCTGGGCGTATGACGGATACTGCGACTTCACCGGCCGGGCCTCTGGTCACCGGTGCGGAGATCGCTCGACTGGCCGGCGTCACTCGGGCTGCTGTCTCCAACTGGCGGCGGCGCTACGACGACTTCCCCGCGCCGGCCGGAGGCGCGGCGAACAGCCCGCTCTTCGCGCTGGCGGAAGTCCAGGCCTGGCTGGACAAACAGCGCAAAGGTCAGGAGATGTCACCCGAGGTCGAGCTGTGGCAGGCCCTGCGGGCCGCCTACGGCGACCAGATGGTGGCGGGCCTGGCAGTGGTGGCCGCGGAGTTGGCCGGACAGCCCGCCCCGGAGCTGCCGGACGACATCGCCCCCCGGGTCCGGGAGCTCGTGCGCACAGAGGCGCCCCTCGACCTCGTGAACGGACTGACCGAACGGTTCATGGACTCGGCCCGGCGTGCGGGATCGGACCAGGTGACCGGCGAGCGCGTGGTGCGTGCCGTGTGCCACTTCGCCCCCGAACTGCCTCCCGAGGCCGCGGTCTTCGATCCCGCCTGCGGCATCGGGGTACTGCTCCTGTCCATCGCCTCCGAGACCGGCACGTACTGCCACGGCCAGGAGGCGGACGCCGACAGCGCCCGTTTCGCGCAGCTCCGCGCGGACCTGCTGGGCCGATCGGACGTCCGCATCGTGGCAGGGGACTCCCTGCGCGCGGACGCATGGCCGGATCTCAAGGCGGACCTGGTCGTCTGCGACCCGCCGGCCGGCGTGACCGAGTGGGGGAGGGACGAGCTGCTGCTCGACTCGCGCTGGGAGCTCGGCACCCCGTCCAAGGCCGAAGGCGAACTCGCCTGGCTCCAGCACGCCTACGCGCACACCGAGCCCGGTGGCCACGTCCTCATGGTCATGCCCGCATCGGTCGCCTACCGCAAGGCGGGCCGCCGCATCCGGGCGGAGCTCGTTCGCCGGGGCATCCTGCGCCAAGTGGTCGCCCTGCCGCCGGGGACAGCAACCTCCCATGCCCTGCCCGTCCATCTGTGGTGCCTGCAGCGACCCGAGGGCACGGGGAACACGGACACGAACCGCACGGTGCGCATGGTCGACCTGACCGGCAACAGCCCCGACGGTAGCCTGGACCCACGCCCCGGCCAGGTCGCCGACGTGCCCTTGATCGAACTCCTCGACGACACGGTCGACCTCACCCCCGGCAGCCATCTCCGTTCCCGGGACCGCGACTATCCCCGTGAGTACGCGGCCCTGCGCGAGGAGCTGGAGGACCGGATCCGCCGGCTCACCGCCCTTCTGCCCGAGCTGGCCGCGGGCGCGGGACCGGGCTCGCTGGACGGCGCGACCACCAGCGTCGCGGATCTCGCCCGCGCCGGACTCGTCGCGTACGAGGGTTCGGAACCGGTCTCGGCCAGCGAACAGCTCGACACGGACTACCTGCGGGGATTCCTACGCAGCCCCGTCAACACCCGCCGGTCCACGAGCTCCAGCGGAACGTATCGCCTCGACGCCCGGGGTTCGCGCATCCCCCGCATGGGCATCGACGACCAGCGCCGCTATGGCTCGGTGTTCCGCGCTCTGTCCGCATTCGAGGAGGGGATGAGCAGGATCGACGAGCTGAGCCGGCAGCTTGCCGAAGTCGCCCGCGAGGGGCTGGCCGCGGGAGCCCTGGCGCCGGAAAAGTGAGCACGGTGCGGGGCACACGCCGACAGTCGCCCCGCACCGCTGCACCCCTGGAGCCGGTCAGGTCAGCGGTGGCAGAAACGGGCTGGGCGTTCCGCTCCATGTCACGCTCAGCGATTCGCGCGCACGCGTGCAGGCGACGAAGAGCAGACAGCGTTCCCGGAGCAGATCGGCCTCGTGCTGGAGCGGGTCCGCCTCACGAGGGGTGACCTCACGGGCGAACGGCACACTGCCCTCGCCGACGCCGAGGACGGACACCGCCCGGAACTCAAGACCCTTCATCGCGTGCATGGTCGCAAGCCGTACGCCCGGCGCCCCCGGGATGACCTGTCCCTTGACCCGGACCGCCGGGACGCCGGAGGCCCTGAGCTTCTCCTCGGCCGCGTCCAGGGAGAGGTTGAAGCGGGCGCACACGCCGATCTCGTGCGGCGCGAGGCCTCCGGCTAGCAGCGCCTGGACCCGGTCCACCAGGGCGTCCGTCTCCTCCTGCCGGGTTCCGTACCCCTGGACCTGGGGACGGCGCCCGTGGAGCAGGGAGCGGTATCCGGTCAGGGAGTCCGTTCCCTCACCTTCGAGCGCGCCGACGGTGACGGGCGCCAGGAGTCGCGCCGACCAGGCGAGGATCTCCTCGGTGGAGCGGTAGTTGACGCGCAGACGATGGCTCCGGCCGACGGTGGCGATGCCCAGCGAGCCGAGCGACACCCGGGAGTCGTAGATGCGCTGGTGCGGGTCACCCGTGACGAACATGTCGTCGGGACCCGGAGCCGCGGCGGCACGCAGCACCCGCCACTGCGCGGGGTGCAGGTCCTGCGCCTCGTCGACGACGACATGCGTGTACGGAGCCGGGGCACCGGCCAGGAGCTCGGCCGCACGGGCGCAGACCCGCAGATGAGTGGTCTCGCCCCGGTCGCGCAGCAACTGCTCGAATCGCGCCACACCGCTCCACGCCTCCCGGCGACGGGCGGGCCCCATGCCGGTGCCGCGGCCGCGACGGCTCGCGCCGAGGTAGGCGTCGAGATCGCGGATGTCCTGACCGAGGACGATGTGGCGGTACTCCTGGGCGAGGAACCGGGAGGTGAACGGCAGATCGAGCTGCTTGACGGCCTTCTCCCACAACTGCCGCTGCTCCCTGTCCCCGATCGGACGGGGCGCCGTCCCCGATCTCGTGCGCACGACGCCGTTCGCGTAGGCGTCGACCGTCGTCACGTCGACCCGCGACAGCAGTTCCTCGTCTCCGTCGAGGAGCAGGCCGAGCATGTCGCGCAGTCCGGCGGCGAGCGCGTTCGTGTACGTGGTCAGCAGGATCCGGCTGTCCGCACCGCGTCCGAGGAGATGCTTGACGCGGTGCAGGGCGGCGACGGTCTTGCCCGTCCCCGGCCCACCGGTGACCTGGACGGGACCCGCGTACGAGGTGCGGTAGGCGACGCGCCGCTGGGAGGGGTGGAGAAAGACCCGCCAGGCGTCGAACGGCTTCTCCAGCACCTCCGCCAGCTCCTCCGGGCCGGTGACCAGACGGATGCGCGCCGAGGTGTTCGCGATGACCGTGGCCAGGTCCTCGACCGGCTCGGCGGGGGCGTCGGCGGGGCGGCGGACGGCGACGACATCCCGGTAGACCTCGTCCGGGCCGAAGCCCTCGGCGAGGTACTGCAGTACCTCCAGCTGATCCTCGGGCAGCAGGGTGGAGAAGGCCTCCAGCTGGGCCTTGTCCACCAGGGAACGTGCGGCGCGCAGTACCTGGTCGTCGATGCCGAGCTCGCGCAGGGTGCCGTCGGAGACGTGCGCGAACAGCAGCGTGGGCGCCTGGGCCGCAGCCGTCTCGTACAGGGGCGTCAGCGCGTCCAGCGCTGCGGCGTCACGTACCTCGAGGGCCCTGGTCGCGGAGTTCGCGCTGTACAGACGCTTCGCCGCCCACGTGTAGGCGTCGTCGTGCGGCAGCACGTTGACCAGCAGGAACACATCACTGCCGTCGTCGGGAGCGAGCACGACGCCCCGCCAGAAGTCGGTGATGCGGATGGTGCGCATGCGTGCGTCACGGGCATTGACCACCGACTCCAGGTGCAGGCCCTTGTCGGCGTTCAGCTCGGCGGCGCTCAGGGCCTGGAACTTCCCCATGGCCTTGCGCACACCGGCTCGCACCGGCTTCTCCAGCATGTCGTACCCGTCCCAGAAGCTCTGGGCGAAGGCGAGCCGGGGCATGGTGTCCCTTCTTCTCCGTGTGACGCTGATTCATGATCGAGGACCCGCTGCGGTCGCGGCCAGTCTTCCGGCGAGCTCGCGGAGCCCCGACAGGAGATCTTCCGGTTCGCGGGAGAGATCGAGGGCGTGCTGGTACAGCCGCACGCCTCGTCCGTCCTGCCCGGCGCCCGTTCCGCGTACTTCGTGGCAGCGCTCCGGTCGCCGCCCCGCCGCGTACACGAGGTGGGATTCGGGCAGGCCCAGCACGGTGGCGTAGGCGAGGGCCTGGTACAGGTCGGCGTTGAGGAGCCCGTCGGCCTTCTCGACCTTGTACTTGGCGTCGACGACGGCGACCGGAGTGCGGCCGTCCCCGGTGCGTACGACGAGGTCGGGGCGCATGCCCACCAGACCTGCCGTGTCGAGGTGGTGGGGGTCCTGGAGGCGGGCGGTCAGGCCGTGTTCACGCAGGGCCTCGCGCAGCCCGACGGTGACGAAGTCCTCGAAGAGCTTGTTCATGTCGATGAGGAAGCCGTCCACGGCGAGGGGTTCGGCCTCGCTCGGCCTGTGCTCCGGAGAGGTGCCCCGCAGTACGGCCTCGGCGAGTCGCAGGGCGGGCTGGTAGCGGGAGTTGAGGCGCGACGGCTGCCAGCGCGGCAGTTCCTGCCCCCGTATCAGCGGCTGGGCGTCGGCGAGACGTGCGCGCTGGTGGGCGAGGCGCCGGCGGACCGGAGCGGGGACTCCCGGCAGCCGTAGCAGCCGCTCGACGGCACCGCGCAGGATGCGGTTCTCGTCGGTGTCGGCCGTGTACGCGTCGTACCCGATCTCCACCGGCGGCGTCCGGCCGAAGTGCCGGCGGATCTGCTCGGCCTCGCGCAGCCGCCCGCGTACGACCAGCGCGGTCTCCTCCACCTCGCGATAGCCCTGGAGGACCCCTCGGCGCAGAGCGGCGTCGATCTGCCGCTCCACGGCGTGCGCGAGCGCGGGGACGACGTCGTCGTACGCCCCGGTGTCGACGGTGCCCTCCTTGCTGTCGCGCCAGGCCCGTGCCGGGTCGAGGCTGAAGCCGAGGAGGAAGAACAGTCGGCTCACGGGTGTCTTGGGCCTGATCCGCACGACAGCACCGCCCGGGGTGCGCACCGCGCCGACCCGGCTGCCCGCCCGCAGCAGCCAGTGCCCCTCCCGGCCGGAATCCGGCGCCGCGCTCTGCAGGATGCCGGACGCGGCGAGGGCGCGCCCGGCCTCGGCGTCCAGGGGGACGGAGAGCGCGGGCCCGTGCTCGCGCAGGGTCACGTCGAGCACGGTCATGGGCGCTGCTGCCGCAGCGAGTCGAGGCCGTAGCGGGCGGCGATGTCGAGCCCCTCGCCGTAGTGGTGCTCTTCGAGCAGAGGGAGGATCTTCGTGCGCCATGTGCGGTCGAGACCGCCGTCGCGGTACACGCCCGGCTTCATCAGGTACGAGGGGCCGATCGCGAAGTCGGGGTCGTCGATGCGCGCGTTGAGCGCGTCGAGCAGGTCGGCAGGCTCCGGGTCCTTGCCCTCACGCTCCAGCCAGCGCCCGAGCAGCCCGGCGGTCGGCTCGGTACGGGGGGACAGCTCGAAGAACGCGAAACGGCGCCGCATCGCCGCGTCCACCAGGGCGATCGACCGGTCGGCGGTGTTCATCGTGCCGATCACGAAGAGGTTCGGGGGCAGCGCGAAGTCGTCTCCGGAGTAGGTGAGACGGACGGACCTCGTCCGGTACTCCAGGAGGAAGTACAGCTCGCCGAAGACCTTGGCGAGATTGGCGCGGTTGATCTCGTCGATGATCAGAAAGTGCGGGACGTGCCGGTTTCCCTCGCGGGAGGCGAGATCGGCGAGTTCCCGGAGCGGCCCCGCGGTCAGTCGGAAGGCCACCTCCCGTGTCTCGGCGTCCTCCACGGGCCGGAAGCCCTCGAAGAAGTCCTCGTAGGCGTACGAGGGGTGGAACTGCACGATCTTGACCTGCTCGGGACCGCCGCCGAAGTACTCGGCCAACTTCATCGCCAGGTAGGTCTTCCCGGTGCCCGGTGGGCCGTAGAAGATCAACTGCCGCTCGTCGATGAGGAGCTCGCGGACCTCCTCCAGCCAGGAGGGGGCATGGACGAGGAGGTCCGCCGCGAGGTCGTCGGTGACGTCCGGCAGGGACAGCTCGCGCGGCGCCGGGCGCTCGGTGGCGGGCTCATGAGCGGGGGCGCCGGGCGCTGCCCGGTCGGAGGGTGCGGTGAGTCCGTCCAGCGCTTCCAGGACGCCGGTCAGGTCGACGACGTCGTGCTGCACGGAGAGCTTCTGCTGTATCTCTTCCGGAAGTTCCTCGTACGGGTGGCTGTCGGGCTGCCATGCGACGGTCCGCCGCAGGTTGTGCAGGCCGCCGGGGGCGATGGTCTGCGCGGCCTCCCCGGTGATCCGCCCGAGGTGGAGCCGGCCGTCGCTTATGGTCGCCACCGTGTCGCCGACGCGCATCTGCGTCAGGAATCCGTGCAGCTCCTCGACGAGGCCCCGCTTCTGGTTGTACGAGGCCGCACCCTCGTACCCCTCTTCGACGAGGCGCCGCAGCGCGCTCTTGGTCGGGTCGCTCTCCTCCAGTGGCGGCAGATGGGCACCGGCGAGGGTGACGTATCCCTCCTTCAGCCACAGTTGCCGCACGAGGTTGTGCCCCGAGACGTTGGAGCCGCGCACCAGCCACGCCTTGCGCGGAGCGCGCCAGCCGGTGGACAGGTAGTCGCCGAGCGGGTGGCCCTCGACCGTGCGCCAGGACTCCGGGCCGGAGGCGTCGTAGCCGTACACCAGCGCGGCGGCGGCCGAGGAGGAGTTGCACAGGATGTCCCGGGTCGCCACCCACCGTGGCGTCGCCTCAAGCCGGTCGGGTTCGGGCGGGGCGTCGGCGAGCGCGGCGCTCGCCCGTAGATCCGCACGGAGCCGGCGGGTGTGGTCGCCGAGCCCGGGCCATGCCTCCGCCGCCACCAACGACCCTTCGTGCAGCAGGAACCGGTGCGTGCCGTTCCCGCCGAACTCGGTGAGCAGATGCCCGTGCGCTTCTCCGCCACCCTTGGGAAGCTTGATGCGGAAGTCGGGCGCGCCGGGGAGGCGGTCGGGCTGCGGCATGGGTGACCTTCCGGGAGACGCGAGGCCTGCGCGAACACCGAACAGCCTACCTGTTGACGCTGTCAATGGACTCAAGTCGTCGGTAAACAAATCATGACAGTGTGTTGACGATGTAAACGCGCCGAACCTATGGTGAGGGTGCGTCAGGGCGACTCCTCGGGGGTGGACCGACGCTTGGTCTCTGGGGTGGGGCGCTACAGATGAGGGGTCGATGACTGAGGCTGAACAGCGTCTGATCGAGGTGGAGTTGCCCGAGGGCGACACCGGGACGACCTCGATGAGCGCGTACGAGGAGCAGGTGTGGGGCGTGCTCAACGAGCGCTGGCAGCGCCGCAAGAGCCGCCGCGAACTGCCGAACTGGGCGAGCGCCACCCGCGGCCGCACCGGTGCGGCCGCGGGAAACGCCGCCAGACGGGTCAAGGACGCCGTGCCGGAGGCCGTCGCGGAACCGATGCGCCGCGCGGGCGGCGCGGTCGCCGACGCGGCCCTGCGACCGGCGCTCGCCAGCGCGGCGGCGTTGCTCGAAATGGTCAACGAATCGACCCTGGAGCTCAACGACCCGAAGAACGTCGAGAAGCTCGCCCGCAAGCGAGGGATCGACATCGGCAGTTTCACCGAGCTGCGGGAGCAGGACCTCAAGGTCTGCGACCGGCTGCTGACCCGCAACACCATGACGTGGCGGGCCGTCGGCGCGGTAGAAGGCGGCGCCATGGGCCTGTTGGCCATGGTCCCCGTCGCCGGTATCCCCGTCGCGATGACGGCGGACATCCTCGTCGTCCAGGTCCTGAGCACGTCGATCGCGGCGCGCATCGCGTACTCCTACGGCTTCGACGCCAAAGACCCCAGGGAGCAGGACTTCATCCAACGCCTGGTGCAGCGGTCCTTCATGGCGCAGGCGGCCAAAGCCAAGCCGTTGCGTGACGCCGCACGGGCCGCGGAGGCGGTCAAGGGGCGCGTGAACTGGTCGCAGAAGCTCCGCCAGGACCACCGTCTCGTGGCCGCCCTGGAGAAGTTGATGCAGCAGCTGGGCCCGGCCGGTGCCAGGGTGCCGGTCAAGAACGTCGCCAAGGTCGTGCCGCTCGTGGGGATCCTCGTCGGTGCCGGCGCGAACGCCGCGGTCCTCGGCAGAGTGGCCGCCGACGCCCAGCGGTACTGCCAGACACGGTTCCTGTGCGAGAAGTACGGGCTGCCGCTGCCGGCCGCACTGGCGACCGACGGGGACGGCGACCCCGAGGCCGACGCCACGTAGGCGACGGGCACGGGGTCCACGACGCGGACGCTCACCGCCTGGACGGCAGGACGCTGCCCGCGGGGAACGGGGTGCTCGCCTCCGCGAATTGGTCCCGGCCCTGGTCGGAAAGGCGTGCGAGGCGTACGAGTTCGGCGTTCTGGGCGTTCTGGTCGCCGCGCGCCACGGCGCTCCGCAGGGCGTCGCGGGCGGCCAGGACCTCGTTGCGGAGGGTCGTCGGATAGGAGTCCTGCTCGGCGAGGCGGATGGTGACGACCGAGGTGCGGACCGCCGGGTCGATCCCCTTCCAGAGCTCCTCCGCCCGCTTCGTGCTCTCCCGCAGCGCGTCGGTGTCCATCGCCCTGCGCGCGTCCATGACCGACTCCCCGGCCTTCCGCAGGTCCTCCAGGAGCGCTGCTGGAAGCAGCCCGTGCCCGCTGCCGGCGGCGATCGTCGCCTGGGCGAAGGCGGTGCGCGCCCGGGTGCACAGCTCCAGGGTCTCGCGGGCGGAGTCGAGCAGCCCGTCCAGGGAGCGGCCCACGGTCTCGCCCTTGCCGAGTGCCGCCAGGTCCGCCATGACCTCGGTGAGGGCGTCCCGTTCGGCGTGCGTGAGCTCACGGTCCCAGAGGGCCAGGAAGTCCGCGTACCGCTCGTGGAGTTCGTTCGCCTTCCGGCCGACGGCGGCGGGCACCCCGCTGCGGCGGAGCTCCCTGCCGTGCCAGTCGTCGGAGCCGAGGCGGTACCTCAGGGCGATCGTGCGGTCGGCGTCCAGTCGCACCTGAAGATCGAGCGGTACGTCTCCCCGGAGCCCGTCCTTCTGCTCGTGGACGGCACTGCCGCAGAACTCGTTGCGATGGGCGGAGCGGTGGTGCTGCCCCTCCCAGACCTGGAACCGCACCGATCCGCTGCGGGCGTCGCGGACCACGAGGTCGTCCACACGGCGCCACTCGGTCGGGTAGGCGGTGCCCCCGGGGAAGAGGACCTCCAAGGAGCCGTCCTCCAGCTCGAGTCCGATGTCCTGCGCCGTGACCTGTTCGGCGGGGGCGGTACCGAAGTCGCCACCGCAGAACGAGCAGGCGCTGAGACCGGCGGCGTTGACCATCCCGCAGCCGGGACACTTCAGACCGCCCGCGTCCAGCGGCGCGTCGCAGTCGAGGCAGACGGCCGCGGAGACGGGGTTGTCGGCCCGGCCGCAGTTCGGACACTCCCGACGGGTGGCCGTCGGAGCGGCCGCGCGCAGCCCGGACAGGTCCGTGTCGCACACCGAACAGGCGCCGCTGAGCTCGGGCGCGGGGACGTGGCAGGCCGGGCAGTCCACGGTGGCCGGGCCGAGGAGCGGCGTCGCGCAGCCGGGGCAGGCGTCGGCGGTGACGGGAATCCCCTCGATCGTGCAGGTGTCGGCCGGGCAGTCGAGCGTGCTGAGCAGGCCGGCCTCCACGGCGGCGCCGTGCGCGACGGCCGTCATGGGGTGCACCGCGTCCGACACCTTCTCCTCGCCGAAGAGTTCCTCCAGATCGCGCCGGACGGCCGGGATGCGGGTGGAGCCGCCGACGAGGAGGACGCGCTGGATGTCCTCGGGCAGCGCGTCGCCCCGCTTCAGCACCGACTCGACGGTGCCCCGCATCCGGCTCCGGTACTCGGCCAGGAGCTCCTCGAAGTCCGCGCGCCGTACCTCCCCGGACCAGGCTCCGCCCTCGCGGCCGAGCGGGGCCAGGATCACCTCGGAGACGTCCTGCGAGGACAGTTCGACCTTGGCGCGCGCGGCGGCGTCCCGGATCCGGAAGGCGTCTCCCTCCCCGCTGTGGTCACGCCCGTCGAGCCGCGCGCGCAGGTGCTCGTCGAGCAGCGCGTCGAAGTCGGAACCGCCGAGGAGGTTGTCCCCGCCCAGCTCGCCCACCGAGAAGTAGCCGGGACCGATCGTCAGGAGCGAGACGTCGAAGGTGCCGCCGCCCAGGTCGAAGACGAGCACGGTGGCGTAGTCCTCGGCGCCGTTCCCGCTCGGTCCGATGCCGAAGGCGTGCGCGGCGGCGGTCGGCTCCTGCACGATCCGCGCCACATGGAATCCGGCAAGCCGCCCGGCCTCGCGCACCGCGTGGAACTGCGGCTCCGCGAAGTACGCCGGCACCGTGATCACCGCACGCCGGAACGGCACTCCGGCGGCGTTCTCGGCGTCCTGCTTGAGCCGGCGCAGCAGGATGGCGGCCACCTGTACCGGGGAGAGGTAGTGCGCGCCGAGCCGGATCTCCACCGAACCGTCGGCGCTCTTCCGGACGGGCGGCGCGTCGTCGGGCCGCGCCTTCAGCGCCTGCTGGACGAGCTCGTCGTCCCAGCGCCGCCCGATCAGCCGCTTGGCCTCCGTGATCACGGAACCGGGCGCGGACTCCTGCCAGCTCAGGGCCTCCTGCCCGACCAACAGGGCGCCGTCGGAGCCGACCCCGAGGGCCGAGGGGGTGGTCTCACCGCCGTGCCGGTTGGGCAGGACGACGGGGACGCCGTCCTGCAGCCAGGCCGTGACCGAGTTGGTGGTGCCGAGGTCGATGCCGAGAGTGCGGTGCATGAAAGGTCGCTTTCCTGGTCGTCATGGAGCGTAGGAGGCGTCGGAGGCGCAGGGTCAGGAGCGGCGGGAGCGCCGTCCCCGCCGGCCGGGGCGCTTGCGGGGCAGCTGCCACTGGGAACGGGTGGTGCGCCGTGGCTGTGCGCGCCCGCCACCGGCCGGCACCGGATCCGGCCCGCTGTCGACGACGGGTTCGGTCTCGGGCTCCGGTGCGGGGCCCGTCACCGCGACGACCACTTCCGCGGGCCGCAGGGTGGCGGCTCCCCGACGGAAACCGGTGAGCCTCTCCCGCAGTACCGTGCCGCCGGGCCAGGTGGGATGGGGTTCCGTTCCGACGACGCGCATCTCCAGGGGATCGACGGCCCTGCCCACCGTGTCCATCGGGCTGACGTCCTGCCCGGCGAACGTCCGGCGCAGCATCAGGTGCGCCGCGTCGATCTGCTCGCTCAGGGCGACGGCGACCGAGGTCGCCTCGCGGGCGGACCGTGCCTCGTGCAGGGCGCCGACCCGGCGACGGGTGTCGCCGAGCACGTCGTCCAGCGGCAGCAGTGAGCTCAGCAGAGCATCGAGCCGGGCCTCGGCCTCGTCGCGCTTGCGGGACAGGGCCTCGACCCGGCGCCGCAGTTTGTCGAGTTCGGACGGCGGGCCGGCGGCGGACCGGGCGGGATCGATCACGGACGTTCCTCGCTGTCGTGGAGGCGGGGCAGGGGCGGGGTGAGCATCTCGGCGACGAGGGCGCCGACGGGACTCCGGGTGGCCTGGTCGGCCCGGCGGACGAGCTCCT
>NZ_MWIG01000314.1:0-6433 GCF_002156145.1 Streptomyces sp. NRRL B-24572
CCATGGAGGCTCGGGCGGTCACGGTGACGGTGACCTTCTTCCCTGAGATGACCGGCTGGCCGGTGCTGATGTTCCGCGCGACGCCCTCGGGATCGAGCGACACCGTGCAGCGGCAGTTCTTCAGGTTCGCGACCGCCCGAGCCTCCATGGTGGTCGAGGCCGAGGTCGGAACCGTCTACCCGGATGGCCTGACCGCCGAGGGGACACACTTCATGGCCCGCGCTGCCGCCGCCGTCGCCGCCCGAACGTAAGCGCCCCGGAGGACCACGCGACGCTAGCGGACTCCACCACCCAAGGTGCGCGCCATGACGACCAAGACCACCAAGACCCCGCCCACGAGCGCGCAGGCCGACGGCACGGACACCGACGCACAGGCCCGGCCGACTGAGCTGATCACCCTCTCCCACCACTTGAACATCAGCGGCACCGAGTACCAGCCGGGCTCTCGAATCCGGGTCGACGCCGACTACGCCCGCCGCCTCCGCCGACAGGGCTACGTAGCCCGCGGCTGATGAGTCTCGACCTGGCTTCGGCTGACCCCGTCTCGGCACTGCTGCCATGGCTCCAGCAGCACCCGGCAGTGGCTGCGGCCCTCGGCGGTCCTGATCGCGTGTCCGGTATTGCTGAGGCGCCGTGGCCGCACCTGCGTGTGACCCACGGGCCCGGCGGGGACCTGCGGACTCTGACCTGGGCCACCGAGCCGGAGATCACTCTGGAGGTGTACGGCGACCCGGGCGGGTGGCCAGGGCAGGCCGAGCTTCGCCACATCCTGCTCACCTGCGCGACCGCCGCTGCGGAGCTCCCCGAAGCGCCGCACCGCGCCGGACAGCCTGTCGTCAGCGGCGTACGTCCGTCCGGAACGCTGGTGTGGTCGCCGCTCGTCGACGGACAACCGCGCTGGGTGATGGGCCTGTTGGTCTGCATGCACCCTTGAGGAGCAGGTGCCCGTACTGGGGCGCTTCTGCGGGCGGGCCCGAGGGCTCGCCCGCAGAAGCCGCGGATCAAACCCGCTGCCGACGCTCCACGACAGCCCCTTCTGCCGGGTCGTCGACAGGCGGAGTGGTCTCCTTCGGGGCAACGCTCTGGGCGATCCGAAGGCGAGCACGGTGGATCTTCGGAGCCCAGAAGGCCACGGCGAGCTTGAACAACGGCGGTCCGAAAATCACCACGGCAACACCGAGGACGACGATGGGAGCGTTCTCGGGAACCACGTCCATCAGGGCGTGAGACAGGGGCAACTTCTGCATGAGTTCTCCGTGGGGTTGGCCTGGGTCAGCCAGCCCCGTGGACAGAGGTCAGGCAGCCAAGGCAAGTTCGAAGGGGACGCGGAAGGACACGTCGACCGTCGGAGGACGGGGAACGATCGCGCACCTGAGCCGGGTGACACCGCAGGGGCTCGACTCGACAACGAATGTCTCGTCCTCGTCCCAGAAGCGCAGGACACCGAGGTCGCGCAGAGCCGCGTCCGTCAGGAGCTTCGCCAGGTACTCATGGGCACGCGCCTCCCGCTCGCCAGCGCGTACGAACCCTTCGCTGAAGGACATCTCCTGATCGAGAACCGTCTCTGACGGACCCCAATGCGGGCCGAAGGGGTCGACGATCGGCACGTTGTCCAGGGCATCCACGCCACGCGTGGCCAGGGCCTTCGCGCAGCGAACCGCCAGCCTCAGCCGGCGCGCCTCCTCCTCGTGCCGCCTTGCCTGGTACAGGAGAAGTGCGGCATTCGTCTTGCCCGAGCCGGTAGCTATCTCGATCCGGTAACCCAGAGTCGCCTTGCCCACGCCGAAATCCCCCAGGGGCGTGGCGAGGATCGGGGAGTTGGTGGCGCGGTAGAGCCAGGAGAGGATGGACTCGATGTCCATGCTGCTCCGCTTCGCTCCCCCTGCCACCTTCATGGCGTGGAGTTTACTCCGCGCCGCCTGGTATAGCGGCTGACTACGCCATCGCCGCAGGCAGTTGCCTCGATCGTGAGCACGCGACGCTAAGCACCTTCGCTCCCCAAGGTGCCGGGCCCGACTACCGGACCCAGGGAGCAGCACCTCATGGCAGGCGAGACCGCCAACAACAACCAGATCCTCATCCCGTCCCTCACCCGTGTGTGGCTGGCCCTCGTCGGCACCGCCGCGCCAGCCGACGCGACCGTGGCGATGCCGGCCGGGTGGCGCGCGGTCGGCCTCACCACCGAGGACAGCCTCAAGTTCAACTCGGAGCCCAACTTCGAGCAGGTGCGTAGCGCGCAGAGCAGCTACCCGACCCGCACCTTCCAGACGCAGGACGCCTCGACGATCGAGGTGGACCTCCAGCAGTGGAGCGGTGACAACTTCCGGGCGGTGTACGGCGGTGGCGAGATCACCGAGATCACGGCTGCCGACACGAAGAAGCACTACCGCTTCACGCCGCCCAGGATCGGTGGTCGTACCGAGGTTGCCGCGTGCATCGAGGTCATCGACGGCGGCAAGCACTACCGGTACATGATTCCGCGCTCGATGCAGATGGAGGGCGTGAGCAAGGACCTCGCTAAGACGAAGGAATCGGTCCTCCCTCTCCGTCTCGCCGTGCAGGGCGGCGACGAGACCGACGCCTGGTACGTGATCACGAACGACCCTGCATTCGCCCCGGCTGCCTGACCTCTCGCGGCAGCGCGCGACGTAAGCCAGGCCGGCTTGCCAGTGTCCGCGCGCTGCCGCACCCCGCGACTCAGCACGCACACGAGAGGCCCGCACCATGTCCTTCGTCATCGACCTCGACGCCGCCGCGCGCCGCGAGGCCAATTACCCGCACGGCATACCGGTCGTGTTCGGCGGTGAGCAGTTCCTGTACCCGGCCGAACTCCCGGCGAAGGCCCTCGATCCGCTCCTCGCCGAGGATCTCGACCTCGTCGGTCTGCTGCGCGACATCTTCAACGCGAGCGAGAACCCGACCGCCGCCGTCATCATCGATCTCCTGTTCAAGCGCTCGCGGCTGCCGCGCCAGTTCGTCGAGGCGATCTACCAGGTGCACCGCATCCTCCTGGGCAAGGAGGAGTACGCGCGGTTCGAGGCCCTGAACCCGTCGGTCCCCGCGTACGTCCGTGTCACCGTCGCCCTCGTCAAGGTGTACGGCCTGGACCTGGGAAAGTCCTTCGGACTGGTCGGCTCCTCCGAGACCGATGGGGAGACGTCGAGTCCGACCTCGCACGCTTCTACGGCATCGACGCCCGCGGAGTCTGGCGCGAGCCCGGAGAGCCCGGCTTCCTCGGACTGAGGCGCCTGACCGTCCTGGTCGACGGCCTCCCCGAGGACTCCCGCACCCGATCCGGCCCGATCGACGGCTGGACCAAGGAGACCGAACTCCTCGCGCAGCTGATCGAAGAGGTCAGCATCCTGGCGGCCGACCGGCGACGAGCAGAGCCGACGTCCATCCCCCGCCCGTACAACCCTGCCGACACCGCCTCGGAGCGGGCCGGCAGCCCGCCGCAGCAGTCCTCCCCGGGCACGGGGCACAAGGCGATGCTCGCGGCGGCGATGCAGAGAGGTATGGTCCGCAGTGCCTGAGGGCCTTCAGGCTGGCCGCCTGGACCTGCCGGTCGTCGCCGACCTCAGCGGGTTCGCACGCACCCTTCGTACGAAGGTCGAGGCCGCCGCCGAGGGCCTGGCCGTTCAGGTCAAGATCAAGGTCAACGCCAAGGGCCTGCGCCGGCGGCTCGAAGACGCCGTCAAGGAAGCGTCGAAGGGCGTCACGGCCAAGGTCAAGATCAAGGTTGACGACCAGCGGCTCCGTGCTGAGCTGGACAGCGTTGCCCGGCGGGTCGCCGACACGGACGTCAGCGTGCCGGTCCGGCCCGACGGGGAGTCCGACGGACAAGGGCGTCGGGGCGGACTCTTGGCGGGTATCCGTTCCCTGATCGAGGGGGCGCAGGGCGAAGCGGAGCGCACCCCGGTCACTGTGCCGGTGCAGATGCAGATGCCTCGTCGCCGGGGCTCACTGCGGATGCTCGGCATCGGCTCCCTGCTGTCCCTCGTACAGCCGGCCGTTGCCGCACTCGGTCAGTACGGCGCCGGGCTGACCGCGCTCGCCTCCGCAGCCGCCCCGGCAGTCGGTGTTCTCGGCGCGATCCCCGGGCTGATCGTCGCGGCCGGCACCGCCGCCATCGGCACGAAGACCGCGTTCAGCGGGTTCGGCGAGGCCCTGAAGCTGACCCTGAAGGCGCAGCAGCAGTCCGCGTCTGGGGCGAAGCAGACGAAGGCCCAGCAGTTGGCCCTGGCCCAGGCCGTCGACGGGCTCTCCAGCTCCGCGAAGAACTCCGTCACGGCCGTAGCCGCCCTGAGCGGGGAGTGGCGCACGATGCGCCAGTCCGTACAGGAACGCTTCTTCTCGCAGGTCGCGGACGACATCACGCCCTTGTCGGGGGCAGTCCTGCCGTTGCTGGAGTCCATGCTCGGCGACACCGCCGGGCAGATGGGCAACCTCGCCAAGCGCGGCGCCGAGTTCATGCAGTCGGGGCCGTTCCGCGCCGACTTCAAGAAGATCGCCGCCACCAACACCAGCCTGGTCGGCCACATGACCGACGGGCTGGCGAACTTGGGGCACGCCAGCGTCGACTTCCTCGTGGCCGCCGGACCGTTCACCGAGTGGGTAGGCAGCGGGATCGAGCGGCTGACCCAACACGCGCGGGCCTCGGTCCAGGCAGGTCGCGAAACCGGGGCCCTTGCCCGTTTCCTCGACAATGCGCGCGAGAAGTCGGCCCAGCTCGGCCGTTCCACCTGGGACCTGATCAAGGGCCTGGGCGGCGTCGGGAAGGCGGCGCAGGACACCGGCAGCGCCCTCCTGGACGGGTTCGAGGGCACCATGTCCCGCTTCAAGAAGTGGGCGAACTCGACCAAGGGTCAGGCGTCGATGAGGAGTTTCTTCTCCGACGCCGCTCCCACCTTCCACGAGTTGAACCGGCTCGTCGGAGACTTTTTCCGCGGCCTGGGGCGGGCGGCGAGGGACAACGGGGTCACCGACCTCATCCGGCAGATCCGCACCGAACTGATGCCCGCCCTGGGCAGCTTCTTCAGCTCGGTAGGCGACTCGATCGGCCCCGCGCTGGTCAGCCTGGTGTCCAACCTCGCCACGGCGATCGGGAACTTGTCGGCGGCGGGAAGCGGGCTAGGCGTGCTCTTGATGGCGTTCAACGGCCTGCTGCACACCTTCAACTCTCTGATGAGCGTGATTCCCGGCGCGAACACCGTCCTCGCCGCAGTCCTGGGCACGATGCTCGCCCTCAAGGTCGTCAGCAGCGTCTCCACCGCGATGCGAGGCTTCGGCACCTCCGTCGCTGCGGCGGCGCAATCCGCCGTTTCGCTGAGCGGCGTGATGCGCAGCGGCCTCGCTCCCGGAGCGATCGGCCCGACGGCGACGGTATGGGATCGGATGGGCCACGCCTACCGCACAGCCGCCGCCGAGGGGGGACGTCTGGCCGGTGCGCTGCGCGGCATCGGCGCGGCGAACCGAGTCGCCTCCTCAACCATCGGCGGGATGATGTCCGCGCTCGGCGGCCCTCTCGGTATCGCGATAGCCGGCGTGACGATTGCTCTCGGACTGCTCGCCGCCAAGCAGGAAGCCGCCGCCCGTGCGGCAGCCGCGCACGAGGAGCGGATCAGCTCCCTGGCGCAGGCCCTCGCGGACTCCAACGGCCAGATCGACGCGAACGTCCGCGCGCAGGCGGCGCAGTACCTCCAGGACGTGAAGCTGTCCGACGGCAAGGGCAAGCTCGTCGACACCCTCCGCGCGGCCGACGTCACCCTCAAGCAGGTCACCGACGCCTACCTCGACCAGGGCGGTTCGATCGAGGGCCTGGAGACGAAGCTGCGCGGCCTGGCCAAGGAGACCGAGCACTACGTGTCGATGGGCCCCAAGGCAGACGTCCTGAAGATGACCCCCCAGGGCGAGAGGTACCAGGCCGCGGCCGACGCCCTGAAGGGCATGAGCGGTGAACTGGACAAGTCGAAGGCCAAGGCCAAGGAGCTGAACGAAGCCGTCAACGGGACGGCGAGCACCGGCTCATCCGCTTACGACAGGCTCCAGTCCGCCGTCCAGGGCTACAGCGACAAGACGAAGAGCGCTGACGAGCGCACCGCGAGTCTGCGTCGCGCGCTCGACGCCCTCAACGGCAACGCACAGAGCTTCCATGACGCCTCCGCGCAGCTCAACTCGGTGATGCTCCAGATCGACGAGACGATGAAGGGCAACATCGACCGCGCCGAAGGCTGGGGCGCGGCCCTCGTCGACAACGACGGCCTGGTGAACACCAGCACCCGCAACGGTCAGACCCTCAACTCCCAGCTCACCGAACTGCGCGACTCGATGCTCGCCGTCGCGACCCGCGCTCAGGAGGCGTCCGAGCAGGGCATGATGCCCATGTCCGAGGCGATGGACAAGAGCCAGGCGGCCATGGAGCGGGCCCGCTCCA
>NZ_MWIG01000315.1:0-1493 GCF_002156145.1 Streptomyces sp. NRRL B-24572
AAGCACTCGCCCCGGCCGAACGCGGCGACGGCCTCGCGCACCGCCGACTCGTACAGCTCCGGTACTTCCTCCAGGGTGCGGGCGACCTTCAGGCCACGCCCGCCACCACCGAAGGCGGCCTTGATCGCGACCGGCAGGCCGTGCTCCTCGGCGAACGCCACGACCTCGTCGGCACCCGACACCGGGTCCGGCGTGCCCGCGACCAGCGGCGCACCGGCGCGCAGGGCGATGTGACGGGCGGCGACCTTGTCACCCAGATCACGAATGGCCTGCGGCGGCGGCCCGATCCAGATCAGCCCGGCGTCCAGGACCGCCTGCGCGAACTCGGCGTTCTCCGAAAGGAAGCCATAACCGGGATGCACCGCGTCCGCACCGGAATCGGCCGCCGCCCGCAGCACCTTGGCGGCATCGAGATAGCTCGTCGCCGGTGTGTCACCACCGAGCGCGAACGCCTCGTCCGCCACTCTCACATGCAGGGCGTCCCGATCCGGATCCGCGTACACGGCCACACTCGTGATCCCCGCATCCCGGCAGGCCCGGGCCACGCGGACAGCGATCTCGCCGCGGTTGGCGATGAGCACCTTGCGCACGATGGACTCTCTCCCGACTCGGAACTCGCTTGAACTCGCATTCAAGGTTGTCCCGCGCCGAAATCCCCTGCAATGCCTCCCGGTGCAGGGCTCCGACCGGTTCCGTCAGATTTCGCAGCCTGCTTCACCGTCAGGTTCAGGAACTGCAGACGAACGCAAAGAAGTCCCGGCCCAACGTCAGAAACCCGTCAGAGAGACGCCCGAGGAAGGGCCGGCCGACGACCGGAGAAGGACCGGCCGACGACCACGCCCCTTGCCTCAGCCGCGCAACAGCTCGCCCGTCCCCACCGGTGCCAGCAGTGGGGGCTCGGCTTCCCCCTCATGGGCGAAGTGCAGTTCACGCCTGGCTCGTGTGGCCATCACGTAGTACTCCATGCGCAGTGCGGCCGAGGTGGGATCGGTGGCGGCATCGGTATGCGTGTCGGGGACGACGACGGTGTCGAAGCCAAGCCCCTTGGCGCTCCTGCGGTGGACGAGAACGATGCCCGGCCGGTCCAGGTCCAGTCTGCGGTAGCGGCCTCCTCCGGCCTGAGAGGTGTAGAGCTGAGGTCTGAGACCGTGTCCTATGTGGTGAGGCGGTCGTTGAGGCCGTCATGGGGCGGGGTACGTGGAGTTGGATCGTTCCGGACGGGCTGTGGGAGATCGCCAAGCCGCTGATCCCGCCCTCCCGGGTGCGGCCGCAGGGTGGCGGGACGCAGGACACGCCTGATGAGACGCTGTTCGCCGCGATCATCTACGTGCTGGTGTCCGGATGCGCCTGGCGGGCCCTGCCACCCTGCTTCGGGATATCGAAGTCGACCGCGCACCGCCGGTTCCTGATCTGGTCGCGTGCAGGAGTCTGGGGCCGGCTGCACGAGGAGATCCTGCACCGCCTCGACGACGCCGGCCTCCTGGATCTGTCTC
>NZ_MWIG01000316.1:0-2466 GCF_002156145.1 Streptomyces sp. NRRL B-24572
CGGCGAGCGGCCCGAGGACCACGCACGTGAGCACGATCGCGGCGAGGCGGCGGTTTGTCGTCGTCATGGCGTCGCCTCAGGAGAGCTTGAGGGCGGCGGGTTCGAAGGTGGGGAGTTGGAAGCTCACTTCGGTGCTGTTGGCGGGGGGCGCGGGAAATTGCAGGAAGACGTCGACCGCCTTCCCTGCCGGGAGGATGTCGAGCCCAATGGTCGTGAGCGGCCGCCCATCCGTGTCCCGCAGAACGTAATACCTCTTCTTACCGACGGAGTCGACAAGCGTTGCGCCGCCCAGCGAGGTGCCGTGCTTGACAACCTCGGTCTCGTCGCCGCTCATCTGAGAAGGAAGAGCAAGAGACGAATCCGACCTGTTCCTCAACTGGCCCTTGACCGTGAGGAATCCTCCCGTGTCACGTTCCGCAGAGTTGATCGCGAGCTCCAACCCCTTTTGCCCCTTTGCGAGGGCCAAAGTCTCGGTGGGCTCCTCGGCCTTTTGCGACCCCTGAGCGGTTGATGCTCCCTGCTGGGGTGTGGCACTCGTCGAGGCGGGCTTGTTCTCGCTGGGCTTCTCTTCGGCGCCGCACCCGGCCGCGAAGAGTGCCACGGACGCGATCGCGACGGCGACCATCCCTCTGCGGGTCTTCCTTGTGTGGCGCGCGTTCATGAAGCGTGCTTCCTTTGCTCGTCGCGGGTCAGTCCGACAGTCGGACTCTGAAGAGATCAGCGGCACTGGGGAGGCGCGGGCTTTCAGGATCGATCACCCACGACTCGTCACCACACACGAGGTCAACCACGGGTTCCTCGTCGTCAGGTTCTCCGCCTCCCTCATCGGGGCCCGTAGGCGTCGGATCTGGTGTGATCTCCGGCGGATCTGGCGTGGGTTTCGGGGGGTCGAAGGTGCAGCGCGGTTCGAGTACAGCTTCAGCAGAGGCAGTCGCCGGATGCGCCTCTCGACCCGTCGTACGTACGGTCACCCTGAAGCCAGGGTCCTCGGTAGCAAGAGACACGCATCCGCCGTCTGTGACCACAGCCTCATTCCGCGCTGCAAACTCCTCCGCCTGCTGACACGGGGACTTGCCGGTGTCCGCCCTGCCTTGAAGGAACCAGTTCCATTGCCCAGGATCAAGGATCACTTCGATCCAGCCATCCCGCAGTCGCTCTCGGGCATCCTGAGCCGCTGCGAGGGCTGCTGCGTCCGCGGCGGTCTGGGCGCTGTTCCGCGTCAGAGCGGCCTGGCCCACCAAAAAGTAGGCGAACGCCAGAAAAAGGAGCCCGGCAATGACCGCGATGTAGACGGGGAAGGCTTGCCCCTCATCGCTCCGCCATGCCGATCGGGCTACTTCGTTAGGTCGGCGATCTTCTGCGTAATGGCGTTCTTGATCGACTGACCGATGTCCGTACCGGTGATCGCGATGACGATCGCCACCACCACCACGATGATCCCCAGGTACTCCACCGCCGTCTGGCCGCGATCCCCGCGACTCATACGGGTCGCCAGTTCGACCTTGGTCTTGGTCAGGGCCTTCAGCATCGCGTCGTTCATCGTGGTCCCCTCCGCGTTCAGACGCCTGCGCATGGGCACCGTACGCCGACGGGCGGGTCGGCGGACAGGGCCCGTGGGCCCCGGTGCGGGCCCCGGTCATCGGGTGGGCCTGGTGCCCAGCAAGGAGGCTATGTCCTCGACATGTGCGTGGGGGTGGAGTTCGGCGAAGGCGCGGCCGATGTGGCGCCTGGCCGCCTTCTCTGCGATGGGACAAGTCGCGGCGACCTGCCGGTTGTTCAGGTCCGTGTCGATCAGGTCCATCACACCCACCCCTCTCACACTCGGTCCGCACTCTGTCACATGCGGTTGTGCGCGCGAAGCAGGATCCTCAACCTGAGGTGAGATTGAGACAGTTGTCGCCTTCCCCGTGGGACGGAGCGGACATCCGTACGTCAGTCGCCGGCCTCGGGCAGCTGCTCGGCGACGAAGGAACCCCTCGCGCGCACGGTCACGACCAGCTCCCGTTCACGCAGGATGTTGAGGGCTCGACGGACGGTGTTGGAGCCAACGCCGTACTCCTGCGAGAGGATCAACTCGCCGGGCAGGCGCGACCCCGCCGGGAACTCCCCACTCCTGATCTTGCCCTCAAGGATCTTCGCGAGCTGCTCGTAGTGATATGCGGCGGCACCGGGATTGATCTGCTCTGTCACGCAATCGAACATAAGCATCCGACAACGTTCGCGCATCGTCGACAACTGTCAACCACTGCCGCCCACTGTCGACTGCTTCCGGCATCGGCTACGCTGCGCGCACGGAAGACCCCGGCGAGTGCGGTAACATTCCCGGGGCGTGGTCGACCTGAGGAAAGCAGGCAGACATGACAAACCTTATCCGCGCCCTCTCCTTGTGGATGAGGCTGGTGTTCGGTGCCCGGGGCGGCGGCCGGCATCGGGCCCGTACCGCGCTGCGGGCGGCCCCCGCCCCGG
>NZ_MWIG01000317.1:0-2659 GCF_002156145.1 Streptomyces sp. NRRL B-24572
GGACCCGCTCGCGGTGGCGGAGGCGGCGAAGAAGGCGCTGGGCGGCGGGGTGTCGGCGTACACGCACGCCGGTGCCGTCGACAATGCCCTCCAGAGCGCGAGCATGCTGCACGCGGTCGTCATGACCGCCGCCCTGTCCTTCGTCCTCATCGCGATGGCCGTGGCCCGCATGGTCGTCACCAACACCTTCTCCGTCGTCCTCGCCCAACGCGCCCGCCAGCTCGCCCTGCTGCGCTGCATCGGCACCGACCGCGACCAGCTCCTCCGGGTCATCCGCCGCCAGGGCCTCATGCTCGGCGCGCTCGCCTCGGCCGCCGGGCTCGCGGCGGGCGCGGCGGCCTGCGCACTCGGCACCGCGGTGATCAACGGGTTCGCCGACCTCGGACCGATCGAGGTCTCCCTCGTGCCGGGCCCCTGGACGTTCGGGCTCGCCGGGGTCTTCGGCGTGCTGCTCACCCTGTGGGCCGTCCGCAAGCCGGCACGGGCCGCGGCTGCCGTGCCGCCGGTCGCCGCGCTCGCCGCGAGCGGGGCGGCGAGCCTGCCGGAGCCGGGCAGCCGGGTCGTCCGCGAGGCGGTGTCGGTGCTGATGCTCGTCGCCGGTGCGGGGCTGCTGGGCCTCGGCGCGTTCGGCGGGTCGGCGCTCTCGCTCCTGGCGGTGACGGTCGGCGCGATCCTCACGTTCTTCGCCGTACTCCGGTACGCCCAGCACCTGTTGCCGCCGCTCGTCGGACTGCTCGGGCTCGCGCTGCGCCGCCCGTTCGGGACGGTCGGCAGGCTGTCCGTGCAGCAACTGCGGGCCAACTCCCGCCGTACCGCGGCCGCTTCGTCCGCGATGCTCGTCGGCGTGACCGTCGCCGTCTCCGCCGTGACCGCGATCGGCGCGGCCGAGGGCGGCCTGGACAGCATGCTCGCCAACCGCATGCCGGCCGTCTTCGCCCTCGATCCGGACACCGGCCGGGTGCCCGCCGACGTGCTCGCCGCGCTGCGCGCCGAACGCGGACTGACCGTCACCCCCGTCCGTACCGCGACCCTCACGGTCGACGGACGGAAGACGGTCTTCGCCGCCGCCGACCCGGCCGGGCTCAACCCGGACGCCGAGGGCGTCGGCGCGGCCCGCGCGCTCAAGGACGGCGAGGCGATCGCGCTCACCGGGCGGCCCGCGCTGACCGTCGCCGGCACCCGGCTCACGACCGTGTCCGGAGCGGGCACGCTGCCCGTCTCCCTCCACCCGGAGGCCACGGTGTACGTCACCGGGGCCACCCTCGACCGGCTCGCACCGGGCGCCGCCACCGCCTCCACCGTCCTGCTCAACCCGGCCGGCGACACCGGCCACGACGAGGCCCGCGCGGCCGTGGACCGCGCGCTCGCCACGCACCCGGAGATCCGGATCGCGGACACCGGGTCCGACGCCGACCTCATCCGCTCCCTGCTCGACCGGATGATGCTGGTGGTCACCGTCCTGCTCGGCTTCTCCATCGCGATCGCCGCGCTCGGCGTCGCCGCGACCCTGATGCTGACGGTGGAGGAACGCACCCGGGAGTTCGGGATGCTCCGCGCCATCGGCCTCGCGGGCGAGCAGCTGCGCCGGATGCTGACCCTGGAGTCGGTCCTGCTCGCGCTCACCGGCGCGGTCGCCGGAACGCTCCTCGGCCTCGTCTACGGAACGCTGGCCGCCCGCTCCGTCCTGGCGGGCCACGTCTCCGCCCTGGAGGCGCTGGCCAACTCGGGCGGCACGGCCCTGACGGTCCTCGCCATCCTCGCGGCCACGGTCCTCACGGGCGTCGCCGCCTCGGTCCTGCCGGCCCGCCGGGTCCGGCGCATGGTGGTGGTGGACGCGCTCCAGGCGGCCTAGTGCTGCTCCGCGGAAGTTCGTGGAGGGGCGTTGATCACGTCGTCTTGAGTGGGGTGCCGTCGTAGGTCCAGCGGTAAGGTCTGGCGGTCTGGTTGTGCCCGACGACGTAGTCGTCGATCTTGTTCATCAGGGCATCGCGGCTGGCGAAGTCGCCATGCCGGATCACGCGGCGGGTCAACGCCGAGAAGAAAAGCTCGACTTGGTTGAGCCAGGAGGCGTGTGGCGGGGTCCAGTGCACGTGCCAGCGCGGATGGGCGGCGAACCATGCCTTGGTGTGCTTGGCGGTGTGAGAGGAGCCGTTGTCGAGCACTACGTGGATCTCCTTGCCCAGACCGATCACGGCGTCCAATCGGTCGAGGAAGGCGGTGAAGGTGACGGCGTTGTTGCGGGCGATGGGCTCGGTGAGCACCTCGCCTGTGGTGACGTCGAGGGCGGCCACGATCGAGGCGGTGCCATGCCGGAGGTACTCGAACTCCTGGCGGACGGGGGTGCCGGGAGCGGCGGGCCTGGCGGAGTACTTGCGGGATCGGGCAGCGATCGCGGTCTTCTCGTCGATGGACAGCACCACCGCTCCGGCGGGCGGGGTGCGGTACAGGCGGCAGACGTCGGCGGCCCTGTCCCAGAAGTCGGAGGTGTCGCGACGGGCCAGCCAGCCTCGTACCCGGTGCGGTTTGAGGTCCAGATCGGCCAGGACCCGCCCGACTTGGGATGGGGAGATCTTCGCGAAGACGGTACCGGCGACCCACTGGGAGATCGCCCGGTGAGACCAGGTCGACTCCGGGTGTGGCGGCGCGCTCGTGGCGGCGG
>NZ_MWIG01000318.1:0-18052 GCF_002156145.1 Streptomyces sp. NRRL B-24572
CACGCCGATCGGTTCTGGATCGTCAAGACGGGGGCGGTGACCCTCGACGCGAAGGTGCCGGGCCGGGGGGCGCCCGTGATCGAGACCCTGCGCCACGGGGAGCTGGTCGGGCTCTCCTGGCTGTTCCCCCCGTATCTGTGCCAGTCGGGGGCCGAGGCGATGACGCCGGTGCGGGCGTACGAGTTCGACGCCCCGGCCGTCCGGTCGATGTGCCACTCGGACCCGGAGTTCGGTGCGTCGGTCATCTTCTGGGTGGGGTCGATCCTGGCCCACCGCCTCCATGTGACCCGGGTCCGGCTGCTCGACCTGTACGCCCCGCACGGGAGCGGCATCCTGGCCTGACCGGCACCGTGGGCCCGCCCGGCACCGTGCCGGGCGCCGGCGGCTCGACCGCAGCCCGGCCCTCGTCCCGCGCGGCCCACGGCTACCGGGCGGTACGGTGGGGTGCGGCACGGCACGATCCCGTACGCGCCCGAGCACCGCACCGTCACGTACGCACACTCCGGCGAGGAGCGGCGAGGCCCGCATGAGCGACCCGACGACGGCACGCGAGGCGATCGCCCTCGTCGCCGACGACTTCAGCGAGCTCCCCTTCGCCGAAGGCCCTTTGACCGGTGACGGGCCGATCGGCTGGCCCGGCTACGCGGCCGCGCACGCGCGTGCCGCCGACCGCACCGGCGAGACCGAGTCGGTGGTCTGCGGCACGGGCACGGTGGGCGGGGTGACGGCGGTACTGGTCTCCTTCGAGTTCCGGTTCCTCGGCGGGTCCCTCGGGGAGCGGACCGGCGCGCGGGCCGCCGCCGCCCACGCCCTGGCCCGGGAACGAGGCCTCCCCGTGGTCGTCCTGCCGGCCACCGGCGGCAGCCGGATGCACGAGGGGATGCGCGCCCTCCTCCAACTCCAGTACCTGGCACGCGAGTCGGAGCTCACCCGGGCCGCCGGACTGCCGCAGATCGCCGTGCTCCGGGATCCGACGACGGGCGGCGGCTGGGCCACGCTCGGTGCCGGCTCCGATGTCGTCCTCGCCCTGCCCGGCGCCCAGGTCGGCTTCGCGGGCTCCCGCGTACGGCCACCGGACGCGGACCCGGCCGCGTACACCGCGGAGGCGCAGCTCGCCCACGGTCACCTCGACGCGATCGTGCCGCACGGCGCGCTGCGCGAGACCCTCGGGCGCTGGCTCTCGCTGCTCGTCCACCCCGCCGAGGGCCCGGTCGCGCCGCCGTACGCGCTCGGCGCCACGGAGGCGCCGCCCGCCGCCAGCGGCCGGGAGGCGGTGGCGCGGGCCAGGCACCCGGACCGGCCCCGGGCCGCCGCGTACCTCGACGCCCACTTCACCCTGCGCGAGGAGATCTCCGGCGACCGCTGCGGGGGCGTCGACCCGGGCATGCGGTGCGGCTTCGGGCGGCTCCCCGACGGCCGTACCGTCGCCTACGCGGCCCAGTGCGGCACCGCGACCCGCCCGGCCGGCTTCCGCACGGCCGCCCGGCTCGTACGTCTGGCCGACCGGCTCGGGATCCCGGTGCTCACGCTGATCGACACCCCCGGCGCGGCGAACGACCCGGCGGCGGAACGCGCGGGCGCGGGGACCGCGATCGCCGACCTGTTCGCCGCCGTCGCCTCCGCCCGCACCCCGCTCACCTCACTGCTCATCGGCGAGGGAGGTTCGGGCGGCGCCCTCGCCCTCGCCGCCCCCGGCAACACCTGGGCCACGCCGGACAGCTACTTCTCCGTCATCGCGCCCGAGGCCGCCACCGCCATCCTCAAGCGCGCCCCCGAGGAGTCGGCGACCACCGCCGACCAACTGCGCCTGCGCCCCCGGGACCTGGTGGACCTGGGCGTCGTCCGGGGCGTCGTGGAAGGAGCGGCCCGGGGCCTGTCCGACCCCGATCCGCCGGACGGGCCCCCGGGTTCTCACTGACCGCCCAGGGCCCGCTTCAGTTCGGCCTTGTCCATCGAGGAACGGCCGTGGACGTTGCGGCGCTGCGCCTCGGCGTACAACTGGTCGTACGTCGGACCCTCCGAGCCGCTGTGCGAGCGCTTGCCGCCGCGGCGCGAGGAGGACATGTCCTGCGTCGAGCTCTTGCTCGCCGTCTTCGACTCACCGGACCGCGCCCGCTCCTTGTTCACCGTGCGCGCGGCGATCTCCTCGGCGCGCTTCTCGCTCTCGCCCCGGTCCAGCGCGCTCTCCTTGATGTGCTCGTACTGCCGCTCCCGCTTGGCGTTCGATCCGCGCGGCATGATCCGCTCCTCTCCGTCCGGAAACGACCACCCCCTGTGCGGCTGCTGCCCGCCCCGGCGGGATCTATTCCGGGCGGCCCGTCCCCCTTCCGGACGGGCGGCCGACCTCCAGCCACACCACCTTGCCCACGGCCCCCGGACCCTTGTCCCGGCTCCCCCAGTCGCCGGCCAGCCGGTCCAGGACCATCAGGCCGTGCCCGCCGGGCACTGCGGGGGACCGGGGGACCCGCACGCGCGGATGCTCCGGGCTGGCATCGGACACCTCCACGCGCAGCCGCCCGTCCCCGTGCCGCAGGACGAACTCCTCGGGGCCTCCGGCGTGCAGACAGGCGTTGGTGACGACCTCCGACACGAGGAGCAGGACGTCCTCGACCCGCTCCTCCGCCTCCTCGCTGTCCGCCGGGATCCACCCCCAGTCGGCCAGCGCCTCGGCCGTGAACTCCCGGCAGCGCGAGACGACCCCGCGCGTCCCGTGCAGCACGAGCCTGCGGACCTGGTGCGGGGGACCGGCATCGCCGTCGTCACCGCCTCCCACTCGCCCACCTCCTCCCCACCAGTTTCGGCCAGGTGGCCACAAAGAGCGAAGCCGAGGGCCGAAGGGGGAGGGCGCCGGGGCCCGGGCCGGTCCGGCCGGCCCCGATCCGCCGGACAGGCCCTAGCGGGGCTGGATCGCACGGTCGTAGACGTGGTCCGGGGTGACGATCGCGGTGATCGCACGGGCAACCAGCGTGGACGGCTCCTGGCCCTGGCTGCTGGTGTCCGTGTTGAGCATGAGGACGAGCGTGGCGTCCCGCTCGGGCAGGTAGACGGTCACCGTCTCGTACCCCGGCAGCGAGCCGTTGTGCCCGATCCAGCCGTTGGCGTCGAAGATGCCGAGGCCGTAGCCGAGGCCGGGGTGACCCGTCGGCAGCGTCTTGAGCCGCTGGGCCTGCGTCTCGGGGCTGAGGAGCTCCCCGGTGGCGAGGATCTTCGCCCAGCGGCGCAGGTCGTGCTGGGTCGAGATCATCGCCCCGGCCGACCAGGCCCAGCTGGGGTTCCAGTCCGTGCTGTCCACGACCGTGTTGTCGAGCTGGAGGGTGTAGCCGCGGGGGTGCGGCTCGGGGAACTCGGCCCCGGTCGGGAGGAAGGTGTGGCGCAGGTGGGCGGGACGGAGCACGCGGTTGCGGAGGAACTCCTGGAGGGGCCGGCCGCTGACCTTCTCGACCACGAGGCCGAGCAGGACCAGGTTGCTGTTCGAGTACTCGAACTTCGCGCCCGGCCGGAAGGTGTTCTTGTGCTTGAAGCCGTAGGCGAGCAGCTCCTCGGGGGTGAAGGAGCGCTGCGGGTCGGTGTACAGGTCGTGGATGAAGCCCGGGTCGGAGGTGTACGGGAAGAGGCCGCTGCGCATCTCGGCGAGGTGGCGCAGGGTGATCCGGTGCCCGTTCGGCACTCCGTGGATGTAGCGGGCGATGGGGTCGTCCAGACGGATCCGGTGGTCGTCGACGAGCTTCAGGAGCGCGGTGACCGTGAAGGTCTTGGTCTCGCTGCCGATGCGGATGAAGCCGTCGGTGGACATCGGTTCGCCGGTGACCTTGTCGGCGACGCCGGTCGCGTGGACGTAGCTGCCCCTGCCCGGCATCCAGAGGCCGACGGCGACACCGGGGATGCCGGCCTGCCTGCGTACGTCCTCGACGGCCTTGTCGAGCCGGGCGGTCAGCTCGGGGCCGAATCCGCCCGGCGGGCAGTCGTCCTCGCCGTGCATGCCGGCGGCGGCGGTGCCCACGGCGTGGACGGCGGCGGCGGGCGTCGCCGTCACCGGCGCGAGGACGGACGCCACGAGCAGCGTCGCGGCGAACAGCCGTCGGGAGGGGGTACGTCGCATGTCGGGGGCGCCTCTTCCGGGTCACGAGAGCTTCGGGAGGGCCACATCACCACCGGGGGCCGACGCGACGGCCCTCCCTTCCGGTGCGTGCGCGGCGAGTCCACCCGTACGGGGCCACGCGGGTAACCGGGACGGCCGCAGGGGCCGGATGCCGGAGAATGACACCCCGACTACCTGGAGACGAAGGAACGATGACGCTGAACGAGGGCCGACGGGTGAAGCTGGCGGTGGATCTCCGGCTTGGGCAGGTCGTCCCGGACGGCGAGGACGCCTCCGGGGCCGGGACTGGGGCCGGGGCCGGGTTCCTCGCGCTCGCGGCCGGCGTCGAGGGCACCGTCGAGCGGGTGGACGAGGACCGGCCGCAGAGCCAGGAGGTCCGCGAGTACGAGCGGCTCAAGTCCCTCCTGGACGACTTCGGTCACCAGATGCCCCCGGGCAGCAGGCGGCAACTGCAGGAGCAGGTCGGCTCCCTGGAACCCGCGTGGACCGCGTACCAGGAACGCAAGCTCCGTCTGACGGTCCGCGTCCGCTTCGACAACGGCTTCGTCCTCGACGACGCCCCCGGAGACCTCTTCACCTCCGCCTGAGCGTCTTTTCGCCGCGCCTTTTCGCCGCGCCTTTTGCGGCACCTCTTCGCGGCACCTTTTTGCGGCACCTTTTTGCGGCACCTTTTTGCGGTCTTCGCAAAATTCTTTGCCACTCCCCTCCCCCCGGTCCGAGTCTGGGCAGCGTCAGCGTCCGGCTCGTCGAAGGGGGAACTCACGTGCTCACCACATCCCGGACCGCTCCGCCACCCGCCCCGCTGAGCGCGCGCCGCCGCTGGACGGTCCTCGCGGTCTGCGCGCTCAGCATGTTCCTGGTGGGCGTCGACGCCACCATCGTCAACGTGGGACTGCCCGAGATCGGGCGGGGCCTCGACGTGGGCACCCGCGGGCTCGAATGGGTCGTCGACGCCTACACCGTGGTGATGGCCAGTCTGCTCATCGTCTCCGGCGCCCTCGCCGACCGTCTCGGGCGCCGCCGGGTCTTCCGGTGCGGGCTGCTCGTCTTCGGACTCGCCTCCCTCGTGTGCGCCCTCGCCCCGTCGCTCG
Source organism: Streptomyces sp. NRRL B-24572 (assembly GCF_002156145.1). Taxonomy (NCBI): domain Bacteria; kingdom Bacillati; phylum Actinomycetota; class Actinomycetes; order Kitasatosporales; family Streptomycetaceae; genus Streptomyces; species Streptomyces sp. NRRL B-24572. Next base: position 5,191 of record NZ_MWIG01000318.1, read on the forward strand.
GTGTGCTCGTCGCCGCCAGGGCCGTCCAGGGGATCGGGGCGTCGATGCTGAGTCCGGTGGCCCTGGCGATCGTGGTGAACGCGATGCCCGACCCGCGAGAACGGGCACGGGCGATAGGGGTGTGGGCCTCGGTCTTCGGGCTGAGCATGGCGGCGGGCCCGGTCACCGGCGGGGCGCTCATCGCCGCGTTCGGCTGGCGCTCGGTGTTCTGGATCAACGCGCCGGTGGTGGTCCTCGCCCTGGTCCTGGTCGCCCTGTTCGTGCCGGAGTCCCGTGGGGAGCGCGCCCGTCGCCTCGACCTGCCCGGGCAGGTGCTCCTCACCGTGATGCTCTGCCTGACCGTCGGCCTCCTCATCGAAGGCCCCCGCATCGGCTGGACGTCGCCCGTCGCCCTCACCGGTTACGCGCTGACGGCGGCGGCCACGGCCGGCTTCGTCCGGGTCGAACTCCGGCGCGAGGAACCCCTGATGGACCTCGGCCTGTTCCGCCGGCCGCCGTTCGTCACGGCGGTGCTCGGCGCGACGGCGGTCTTCGTCGCCCTCAACGTGACCCTGCTGCTCAGCACCCTCTACCTCCAGCAGGCCCGTGGTCTGACGCCGCTCGCGGCCGGCGCCGCGACGCTGCCCATGGCGCTCGGGGCCACGCTGTGCGCGCCCTGGTCCGGCGTCCTGGTGGGCCGCGTCGGGCCACGGCGGCCGCTGCTCCTCGCGGGCGGGTTCACCACCACCGGCGGCCTGTGCCTGGTGGGCCTGGACGGGGACACGAGCATGTCGCTGATCCTGCTCGCCTTCCTGCTCATCGGCATCGGCTTCGGCTTCGCCAACGCACCCCTGACCAACACGGCGGTCGGCGGTCTGCCGCCGTCCCGGGCCGGGGTGGCCGGGGCGATCACGTCCACCTCGCGCCAGGTCGGCGTGGCGGTCGGCATCGCCGTCGCCGGCGGCCTCGTCGCGGGCTCCGGACCGGCCGCTCTCGCCGCCGCGACCCGTCCGGGATGGCTGATCGTGTCGGCGTGCGGGCTCTTCCTCCTCGTCGTGGCGCGCACGGCGGGGACCCGACGCCGATAGGGCGTCTTTCCCGAGTCTTGGCCGGGCGCTTGACGTCCGCTGTACGGGTGCTGCATCGCGCGCGGCGAGAGTGGCAGCACCCGAACGCACCGGCGTTCGGGGCACGTTCACTCGTAGCAGGAGCCCTGATGAAGCGCACGTCCCGCAACCGCTCCGTCCTCGCCGGCGGTCTCGCCGTGGCAGCCCTCGGCACCCTCGTCGCCGGGGTCGGCGTGGCACAGGCCGACGAGAAGGGCCACCGGCAGGTCGGGGCCGGCGAGAACCGACGGACCAAGGCCGCCGAGCGGGAGATCGCCGGCCTGTTCGACCGGTGGAACGCGGCGCTGCGCTCCGGCGACCCGGAGCGGGTCACCGAACTGTACGCCGAGGACGCCGTCCTGCTGCCGACGGCCTCCCCGCGGATCCGCACCGACCACGCGGGGATAGCCGACTACTTCGCGCACTTCCTGCAGAAGAAGCCGAGGGGCGAGAAGATCCGCACGGAGATCAACATCCTGGACTCCGACTCGGCGATCGACGCCGGTCTCTACCGCTTCCACCTCACCGACCCGAAGACCGGTGTCACCAAGCCGGTCGACGCGCGCTACACCTATGTGTACGAGAAGCGCGACGGCAGGTGGCTGATCGTCAACCACCACTCCTCGGTGCTCCCGGCCGAGGGCTGATCCACCGGGGTCCCTCGGCCGCGGTCCGCAGCACGATCCGCACGCACAGTCCGCCGCCGGGCGCGTCCCGCAGTGCCACCGCCCCGCCGTCGTCCGTGACCAGCTGCTTCACGATGGCGAGCCCGAGGCCGGAGCCCGAGCGCCCGGTCAGTCCCTGGCCGCGCCAGAACCGGTCGAAGGCACGGGCCTGTTCGGCGGCGGACATGCCGGGGCCCTGGTCGAGGACCTCAAGGACCGCCTCCTCCGGGCCGCCCGTCTCCATCCGCACCGTGATCGTCCCCCGGTCCGGGGAGACCTCCAGGGCGTTGGAGAGCACGTTGTCGAGGACCTGGTCGAGGTTGCCGGGCCCGGCGAGCACCCGGGGGAGGTCCTCGGCGCCGCCGGTGAGGACGATGGTCACCCCGCGTTCGTCGGCGGCCGGGCGCCAGACCTTAAGGCGTTCCTCGACCAGCTCGCGCAGCGCCAGCGGTTCGGGCGCGGACACCTTGGCCTCGGCACGGGCGAGCACGAGCAGCCCGCTGACCAGACGGCTCATCCGTACGACCTCGGCGGTGGCCTGGTCGACGTCCTCGCGGACGAACTCGTCGTCGACGCCGTCCGCGATGTTGTCGAGCGAGAGGCGCAGCGCCGTCAGCGGGGTCCGCAGCTGGTGCGAGGCGTCCGCGACGAAGATGCGCTGCGAGGCGACGAGGGTGTCGAGGCGTTCGGCGCCCTGGTTGAGGGTGCGGGCCAGGGTCTGCGTCTCCTGCGGTCCCGTGACCGGCGAGCGGGCGGTGAGGTCGCCGTCGCCGAACCGGCTGGCCATGTCGTTGAGCTGGCGCAGCGGCTTGGTGAGCAGCCGGGCGACGATCGCGCCGAGTCCGGCGGCGACCGCGAGCACGCCGATCGCGAGGATCGCCCGGAAGCCCCAGATCCGCCACAGCCGGTCGCTCAGGTCCGCGGTGGCGTACCGGATGCGGACGGCGCCGACGATGCGTTCCGGCTCCCCCGCCCCGCGGCGCGCGTACACGGGTACGGTGACGACCAGTTCGGGTCCCCAGACGAGCCGGGACCCCCAGTCGACGGTGGTCCTGCCGCGCGCAAGCGCCGCACCGAACGCCGGGTCGTCCGGGTGCGCCGGCAGGGGCAGCGGCTCCATGGCGCTCCGGCCGTCGGCGGCCACCACCTCCACGGTCCCGGGCGTCTCGTCCGCGTACGCCCCGGCCATCCGGGCGAGCGCCTGCCGGGCGGGCGCGTCGCCGTCCCCGAGGAGCAGCGCCATCGTGGTGGCCTCGCGGCGTACGGACTCCTCGGTGTCGCCGCGCAGTTGGGCGGTGAGCGTGAACGCGACCGGCACGGTGAAGGCGGCGAGCGCCACCGCGACGAGGAGCACGTAGCTGACGATGAGGCGTCTGATCACGGGCGGCCCACGGGCTCCACGACCAGGCGGAAGCCCACGCCGCGGACCGCCTCGACGGTCACGGCCCCGGCGAGCTTGCGCCGCAGCGCCGCCACGTGGACGTCGAGGGTCTTGGTCGGGCCGAACCAGTTGGCGTCCCAGACGGCTTCCATGATCTGCTCGCGGGACATCAGGGCGCCCGGCTCCTCCGTGAGGAACGCGAGCAGGTCGTACTCCTTGGGCGTGAGCGCCACTTCGGCGTCGTCCAGCCACACCCGCGCCGCCTTGCGGTCGACGCTCAGCCGGGCACCGTACCGCTGGGGTCCCGCGGGCTGCTCCGCCGGCCGGACGCGGCGCATCACGGCCCGGATCCGGGCGATGACCTCGCGGACCCCGAAGGGCTTGGAGACGTAGTCGTCGGCGCCGATCTCCAGGCCGACGACCCGGTCGGTCTCGTCGCTGCGGGCGCTGATCACGATGATCGGCACGTCACCGCGCCGCCGCAGCGCCCGGCAGACGTCGAGCCCGTCGGTGTCGGGCAGGCCGAGATCGAGCAGGACCAGGTCGTACGGGGTGGTGACGGCGAGCCCCGCCGTCCCCGTGGTGACCCACTCCACCTCGAAGCCGTAGCGCAGCAGCCCGCGCCGCAGGGACTCCGCGACCGGCTCGTCGTCTTCCACAAGGAGTACACGCACGGGGCAACCCTAGTTCGGGTTCCGTACGTCGGTTCACCACCGGGAGGCGGCCCCCGGTTCAGTAGTAGTGGCGCATGATCTCGTCGGCCCAGGCGGGCTGCGTGGTCGGTCCCTGGGGGCCGAACTCCGTCATGTACGGCTTGATGTCGAGGACCGGAGTGCCGTCGACCGCGTCCAGGCCCCGGACATGGAGGTCGAGTCCTTCCGTACGGATCAGGCGGCAGCGGGAGACGCCGAGGCGGTTGGGGCGGTTCTTGCCGCGCTGGGCGAAGATCCCGACCAGCGGCCACTCCTCGTTGCCGCGCGGGTGCCGGGCGCCGGTCTCGACGGCGTCGGGGCTCACCCGGTCGAAGTGGTAGACGATCTCCAGGTGCGAGAAGGCGTCCAGACCGGCCAGCGCCTCGGGGCCGAAGGCCTCCGCGTCGAGGCGGACGACCGACTCGACGTCCCCCCACTCGTCGTCCCGCACCTCGCCCCGACCGCCGACGACATGACCCACCGGGTGCGCGACGATCGTGGCCGGGGTGTGCTCCGTGTGCTCCGTGTGCTCCTGCGCCATCGGGTTCCTCGTCCTCTCGTGGCCGTGGCCGCGCCCCCGGCGGGGCGGGCCCCGGCACGGTACCCCTTCACGGCGGCTACCGGGGCAGGACGATCGCGGTGAGCACCAGCCCTTCGCGCACCAGCCAGCGTCCGGTGAAGTGGTCCCGCCGAGTGTGGCCGATCACCGGGCCGGGGACGAGGAGCCGGGCGGTGAACGTGCCCGTGTGGGCCCGCGTGTCGTCCGGTGCCGCGCCTGCCGTGTCCGGTGCCGCGCCCGCCGTGTCCGGGTCCGGCTCGAAGTCGAGCGAGGCCTCCTCGAACACGAGGTCGGTCCGTGTCAGGGGGTACCAGGTCTTGAAGACGCTCTCCTTGGCGCTGAACAGCAGCCGGTCCCAGGGGACGCCCGGCGCGCGTTCGGCCAGCGCCCGCAGGTGGCGGCGTTCCCGGGGCAGCGACACTCCCTCCAGGACCCCTTCGGGCAGCGGGGCGGCCGGTTCTGCGTCGATGCCGAGCGACAGGACGTCCGTGGTCCTGGCCAGGGCGGCGGCCCGGTATCCCGGACAGTGCGTCATGCTTCCGGCCACCCCGTGCGGCCAGCGCGGCTCTCCGCGCAGGCCCGGGGTGAGGGGTGTCCCGGGCAGGCCGAGGCGGCGCAGCGCGAGCCGTGCGCACAGCCGTACGGTGGCGAACTCCCGTTGCCGCCCGGCGATGGCGCGCGCGACGACGGCGGCCTCCTCGGGGAAGAGCGTGACGGGCTCCGTGTCGTCGAGCCGCCAGGCGGAGGCGACGGCGTCCGGAAGCAGTTCCGCGATCATCCGGCGCGCTCCCCGGTGTCCCCGGCAGGAGTGATCAGTTCGGGCATGGCCGCGACAGTACCGGCCCGGACGGCCGTACCGTCCGCCGGACGGCCCTGGGCCGGATGGCCGTACCGCTCGCCGCCCCCGCGAACCCGGGTGACGATGGCGTACGGGAACCTGACAGGCCCTCGGGCCCGTCGTCGAATTCCCGCCTGCCCCGAGACGCCTGGCACGCACTCTCGCCGCGGGGCCGCCCCTCGGGCGACGACGGGAATTTGGCGACAGGCACTAGGGAGGCACGCATGGCGCACCGGACCACCACCACCGACGTCCTGATCGTGGGCGCGGGCCCGGTCGGCCTGAGCGCGGCCGCCGAGCTGCGCCGGCACGGCGTGCACTGCCGGCTCGTCGACCGGCTGCCCGCCCGGCTCCCGTACGCCAAGGCCGTCGGGATCCAGCCGCGCACCCTGGAGCTCTGGGACCGGATGGGCCTGGTCCGGGCCGTCCTGGAGGCCGCCGTGCCGCTGCGCGGCCAGCTGACCTACGTCGACGGCCGCGAGGAGGGCCGCATCGAGCTCGCGATGCCTCCCGAGGTGCCGTACGGCTTCGCCGCGCTGCCGCAGTACGAGACGGAGCGGCTCCTCGAACAGTACGTCGCCCGCCTGGGGACGGTGGTCGAACGCGGCACGGAACTGGTGTCGTTCACCCAGGACCGGGACGGGGTCACCGCGCGGCTGCGCACGGCGTCCGGCGCCGACGAGGAGCTGCGGGTCCCGTACCTGATCGGCTGCGACGGCGCGCACAGCGTCGTCCGGAAGACCCTGGGCCTTTCGTACGAGGGCGGCGCGTTCCAGGAGGAGTACATGCTCGGCGACGTCGTGGCCGACTGGGACCTGCCCCATGGTTACGGCATCCGTTCCGGTCGGCGGGCGGCCGACGGTTCCACGGGCGACGTGCTGGTGTGCATCCCGCTGCCGGGGGCGGGGCGCTACCGGATGTCGATGAAGCTCCCGGCGGGATTCTCCGCGGCCCGGGGCGCGGCCGCGCCGGACGGGGTGGCGCACGGCCCGCAGAGCGGCCGGGTGCCCGGGCTGGCCGACCTCCAGGCCGTCGTCGACCGTCTCGCGCCGCGCCCGGCACGGCTTTCGGGACTGCGCTGGTCGTCGGTCTTCCGCATCAGCCACCGCATCGTCGACCACTACGGCCGGGGCCGGGTCTTCGTGGCGGGCGACGCGGCGCACATCCATCCGCCCACCGGCGCCCAGGGCATGAACACGGGTGTGCAGGACGCCTGCAACCTGGCCTGGAAGCTCGCGCTCGTGGTGCGGGGCGAGGCGGGGCCCGCGCTGCTCGACACGTACGACGCCGAGCGCCGTCCGGTCGGCGAGGAGGTCGTCGGCCGGACCGTGCGGCACGCCGTACGGGGGATCGACGCCGACCCCGAGGACCGGCGGACGCTGCTCCTGCGCGAGGCTCAACTGCTCGTGAACTACCGGGGCGGTCCGCTCTCGGCGGCTCCGTACGGTCCGGAGGGTGCACCCCAGCCGGGCGACCGGGCCCCGGACTGCGCGGGCCTGACCACGCCGATCGCCGCCTATCCGCTGCGGCTTCTCGACGTGCTGCGGGGGCGCCCGGGGCACATGGTGCTGCTGTACGGGTCGAACGGGGCCGAACTGGCCGGGGCCGCCGCGGCGGCACGGGCGGTCGGCGGCCTCCCTGCCGTCGCGATCCTCGCGGCCGACGCGGACGAGACGGCCGGCGGGGACGAGAGCGTCGGTGGGGACGAGGGCCCCGGCGCGGTCACGGCTGCCGACGCCGCCGCCGGGGCGGGAGCCCGGGCCGCCGCGCCCGCGGTCCCGTCCGTGCCCGTCTACCGCGACGCCGCCGGGGAGTTCGGGCGTCTCTACCTCCCCGACGGCGCGACCGGTTTCCTCGTCCGTCCCGACGGGCAGCTCGGTGCCCGTTTCCCGCTCGCGGGTACCGCCGCCGCCCTGAGTGCGTATCTCAGGGCCCTGTCCGTGCGGCGGGACACCCCGCTACGGGACCCAGTGGTTGCCTGAGGCCGTGATCATCACCTGGAGCTGGATGCTGGCCGAGAAGTAGCTGCTCGTGTCGACCGGGGTCGCCAGCATCTTGTTCCACAGGGCGTCCAGCCAGGCCTGGCTGCCCGGGTCGGTCATCGCGGCCACCGCGAACGGGGCGAAGAAGGCGGCCTCGCTGCCGGAGGAGATCTGGGTGCCGTTGAGCTTGTAGCCGACGGCGATCCTGTTCGGGTCGCCGCCGGTCTTCGTCTTGATCCAGCCGTTGACCTTCCGGGCGGCGGCGAGGGACGTGGCGTCGCCGCTGGTCACGGCGTCGTCGCCGATGCGCCACGGCGTACGGCAGGCGTTCCACCAGTACGAGCCGTCGTTGGGGTCCTCGAGGACCTGGCCCGGGGCCGGCTTGGGCGTGGTGTCGGTGTCGACGACGAAGTCGGGCAGGAGTCCGGTGCCGGAGGCGTAGGCGGACTGGAGGCGGGAGATCTGCGTCTGGTGGGCGCTGCGCACGGCGTCCCAGGTGGTGTCGCCCGAGGCCGCGCGGAAGGCGCGGAAGTGGTCGGCCATCCAGTCCGACGTACGGGTGATGTAGTAGTACTGGTCGCCCGAGCTGCTCCAGTCGCCCAGCTTCAGGAGCTTGGTCGTGGGGTTGACCTCGTCCTTCTTGATGGCGGCGATGTGCTTGAGGGCGAGGTCCTTGTAGTTGTACGTGCCGGCGCTGCCCCACTGCTTGTCGGCGAGGAGCAGGCCGTAGGCGACGTCCATGTCGCCGTCGGTGGCGCCGTCGCCTCCGTTGACGCTCTTGCAGGCGGTGTCCTGTTCGGCGGCGAGGAGGTTCGGGTTGACCGAGGACGGGTGGTCGATCTTCCACTTGACGAGACCGTCGAAGATCTTCTTGGCGTCCGGGTCGGCGCCCGCCATGGTGGCGGTGACGACCATGCCGTAGCCCTGCGCCTCGGCGACGTACGGGTGGTCGGCGTCGGGCGAGATGATCTGGTACCAGCCGTTGCCGCAGTTCTGCCGGACGAAGGCGGCCTTCCACCTGTTGTAGTAGTCGACGACCTTCTGGTCGAGCGCGGACTGCGTGCCGGTGGGCTTGAGGATGCCGGCGGCGTAGGGCTTGAGGTGGCTGCCGAAGGGGACGGCCGGTCCGCTGCCGCCCCCGCCGGTGCCGGTGGGTGCGCCGTACACCTCGAACTCCCAGAGGGAGTAGCCGTACGGCGTGCCGCGGCCCGTGCCGTACATGCGGACGTAGCGGCCGCGGCCCGAGACCGTGAGGTCGTCGGTGGCGCCGTCGCCCGCGGTGGTGGAGTAGACGTCGGTCCAGGTCGTCCCGTCGGAGGAGGTCTGGATGCGGTACGCCTTGCCGTACGCGGCCTCCCAGTCGAGCTTCACCCGGGAGATCGTGTGGTCGGCCCCGAGGTCGATCCGTATCCACTGCGGGTCGACCCCTTCCAGGCTCGCCCAGCGGGTGGCCGTGCTGCCGTCCACCGCGAGGCCGGGCCCGAAGGCCGAGGTCTCCACGGACGAGGCCGTCACCGGCTTCCCGCCGGACACCAGGCCGTCGGCGGCCTGCGCCTGCGGCAGGACCGTCAGGGGCAACGCCAGCAGACCCGCGAGCCCGAGAAGCGAGACGCTTCGTCGACGCATGTCAACTCCCTTTCCCTCCATGGCCAATGGTTAGGAAATGTTCCTAACCATTGGCGGGGAGAGTAGAGAGGCCGCCCGCCCCGCGCAAGACCCCGTGCAGCGGGGAAGTCAGGTGCGCGCGGCCCGCAGCGCCGTGTGGACGGACCAGACCACCGAGACGAGGGGGACGGCCACCACCGCGCCCACGATGCCCGCGGCGATCGAGCCCGCGACCACCGAGATGGCCACCACCAGCGGGTGGAGCCGCACGGCCCAGCTCATGACGAGGGGGTGCAGCAGATGCCCTTCGATCTGACCGATGATCACGATCAGGGCGATGACGATCCCGGCGACCAGCGGGCCCTTCGCCGCGAGCGCCACGACGGCGGCGATCGCGAGGGCGACCGGCGAGCCGACCAGGGGGATGAAGGCGGCGAGGAACTCCAGGAGGGCGAGCGGCACCGCGAGCGGGACGCCGAGGACCCAGAGGGCGATGCCGACGAGCACCGCGTTCGTCGCGGCGACCAGGACGATGCCGTGCGTGTAGCCGGTGAAGGTGCGCCAGGCCGCGCGGCCGCCGATGTCCACGCGCTCGCGCACGGACGCGGGCAGCTGGTCCTGGAACCAGGCCCACTGCCGGTCGCCCGAATAGATGAAGAACACCGAGGAGAACAGGCCGAGGGCCAGCGTGGCGAGGACGGCGACGACGCGGCCGGCTCCGCTCACCGCCGTACTGAGCAGGGCGGACCGGTGGCTGGAGAGGTAATCGCCGACCTTGGACTGCACGCCGGAGAGCGCGTCCGGGTCGAGGCGGAACGGCGGCCGCTCCAGCCAGTGCTCGATCCGCCCGACGCCCTCCCGGAACTCGCGCACCAGCGTGGTCTGCTCCCCCGCGACCGCCTCGCCGACCAGCGCGAGGACCCCGAGGACGAGCGCGATGCTGCCGAGCAGGGCGAGGGCGACCGCGAGGGGGCGGGGCAGCAGGCGGGCGATCAGGTCGGCGACGGGCCGGAGCAGCGCGGTGATCACCAGGCCGAGGAAGAGGGCCACACCGATCTCGTGGAAACGCCCGAGCACCGCGAACAGGACGTAGACGAGGAGGCCGACGGCGAGCAGCCGCCACGCGTGGGCGGCGGCTGTACGGAGGAAGGGGGTCACCGTCGGGGGTGTTCCTGGCTGCATGGCCATCGACGTACCACCGCCGGCCCGCCGGGCCACGCCCGAGGCCCCGGATTCGCCCGACCCGGTCGCGGCATTCGCCCGACCGGCACCTTCGGGGACGCCTGTCGTCAGGATCACAACAACGATGCGGTGAAGCCCCCGGGGCCGTGCCGTGCCCACGGGCAGAATGGGCCCCGAATCCGGCGTCTTCACTCTCGGGGGAACGTGACGTGTCCAGACTGAACCGGTGGTGCCTCGTCCTTGCCGTGGCCGCACCCCTCGTGCTCGCGGGCTGCTCCAGCGAGCCGCCGCCGCTGGAGTTCGGCGCGGCGAAGCCCTCGGGCCCGAAACTGGCCGCACAGCCGGCCGCGAACGGCTCGCTGCCGCTCGATCAGTGGCCGAACGCCTGCGAGGTGCTGAGCGACACGGAGATCCGGGCGATCCTCCCGCAGGCGACCGACTTCGCGCGGGAGCCGGTGAAGGTCACGATCATCGACTTCAACCCGTTGTCCGGGTCCGCGCCCGGCACGACCGGTGACGTCCCGGCCGGCGGCTGCGAGTTCAAGTTCGGGCTGCCGTCCGAGTACGAGAGCGAGCACAACAGCAGCGTCAAGGTCACCTTCACGGCCATCGCCGATCCGGCCCTCGTGAAGCAGAACTACGCCGAGGACCTCGCGTCCGCGCGCAAGCGGGCGGGCGAGGGCACGTACAAGAAGGAGTTCCGGGACCTCGGCACCTCGCTCGGCACCGAGGGCTGCTTCCTGCCGGACGTCTCCGACGGGCCCACCTGCCACGAGGGCCCGTACCAGTTCGAGGTGAGCGGCATGTCCACCGCGGACGGCGTCGGCGAGTACCCGCAGTCGGAGCGGAACTGGAGCGAGAAGGTCCTCACCCAGGTCGTACGGACGCTGGGTCCCCGCATGCGCTGACGGTGACCGTCCCGGCCCGAGGGCCGGAGTCAGTTGACGCCGCTCAGGAAGCGCTCCCGGACGCGTCCGAGGGTGCGGAAGTCGTCGATGGTGACCTCCTGGAGGTCGATGGAGCTGCCGGAGAGCTCCTCCAGGAGGTCGATGAACTCCAGGAAGTCCATGGAGTCGATGAGCCGCGCCTCGATGAGGTCCTCGTCGGTGTCGATCGGCCCGTCGAGACCGGGGTTCTTCTCCCGGAGCCAGGCGGTGATGGGTTCCATGGGGTCACTCCTTGCCGTACCGGTGTCCGTGTACGCGCGGAAGGACGTCGAGGCGTGGGGTCCCCGTCGACCACGGCACCGCGAAGAGGCCGCCTGATGATCCCTCGGTGGCCGGACCGCGCATGGGGACAGTAAGCCAGCTAGCCGATGGTTGTCTAGACCAAAGCCGCCGCCCCACCGAGTCCGCCGACGCCCTAACTCGACTCACGGGGCGGCCACTTGACAGAAGTGATGGTCTAAACCAATTCTTCTGAGCGACGTGGCCGCCTGACCTCCGGCCACCGCCTCTGGAGGAACCCCGTGACGACACCCGCTCCGCACCGCCCCGCCCGCCGCCCCTACCTGCACCGGGCGGCTTCGGACCTGCCGTACTTCAGCGCGGACGGCGAGTCGTACCTCGCCCAGACCACCCTGCGGGAGCTGAAGAAGTCGCGGCCGCTGCGGGTGCTGTCCGAGGAGGACTTCGCCCACTGGCAGACGTACGGCTACGTCATCGTCCGCGAGGCGATCCCGGCGGAGGCGGCGCGGCGCCTGCTCGACTTCGCCTGGGACTTCCAGGGCCTCGACCCCGACCGGCCGGAGAGCTGGTACGAGGACCGGCCGTTCCGCTCCGAACTGGACCAGCAGCTGCACGTGTACGGCTTCGTGGAGGCGTACCACCACCAACTGCTCTGGGACAGCCGCCAGTCCCAGCGGGTGTACGACGCCTTCGTGGACGTGTGGGACTGCGAGGAGCTGTGGGTCACCCAGGACCGGCTCAACCTCAACCCGCCCAACGTGCGCAACCGCGACCGCGCCCTGATCGAGCCCACCGACCGGGGCTTCGACATCGAGCTGCACTGGGACATCGACACCACGCTCGGCGTGCCCCCGCAGCGGGTGCAGGGGATCATCGCGCTCAACGACACGCGCCCGGAGTCCGGCGGCTTCCAGTGCTGCCCGGAGCTCTTCCGGCGGTTCGAGGAGTGGAAGCTCGGCCAGCCCGCCGACCGGGACCCCGTCCGGCCCGCCGTGGACCGGACGGAGTTCCCCGTCGTCCGCCCCGATCTGCACCCCGGCGACCTGCTGATCTGGAACGGTCTCCTCGCCCACGGCGTGGCCCGCAACACCTCGCCCGACCAGGTGCGGGCGGTCCAGTACCTGTCGATGATGCCGGCCCTGGAGGAGCACGCGAAGCTGCGGAAGTCCCGCGTCGAGTCCTGGCGGCACCTGCGCACCCCGCGCTGGAACCGCACCCTGGTCGGCGACCCCGTCCTGCACGAGTCCAAGCGCTATCCCACGGCTTCCCTGAACGAGCTCGGGAGCCGCCTCCTCGGACTCACCTCCTGGCACGCCGCAGAGACAGAAGCGGGCGAGGAGTCGGCGTGCGCCGTGTCTGCCTGACCCTGCCCACCCACCGCGCCTGCCCCGACACGATCCGGGCGGTCGCGGAGGAAGCCGCCCACGGCGCCCGTCACTTCGGCGTCGAGGTGCACCTGCTGATCCTGGACTCCTCCGAGGCCCCCGTACTCGCCGGGCACCGACAGGTGGTGGCCGCGCTCCCCCGCGTACCCGGCGTGGTCGTCCACCACCTCGACGAGACCGCGCAACGGGCCTTCCTGCACGGGGTGATCACCCGGTCCGGCGCCGCCGAACCGGAGCGGATGCTCGGCCTGGTGCTGCCGTCCCGCGTGTCCTACGGCGCCTGCACCGACCGCGCCTTCCT
>NZ_MWIG01000319.1:0-5501 GCF_002156145.1 Streptomyces sp. NRRL B-24572
ACGACGCCGCCCCGCCCACCCCTCGGTGGGCGGGGCGGCGTCGTCGGGGCCCAGGGCCCGTCCGGCGGACCAGGGCCGGACAGACCCTAGTCGGAGACCCGTCCCCAGGCCTCCTCGAACATCTCGTGGAGGGGCGCCGTCGGCAGGATCCGTACGAACGGGGAGCGGATCCACTTGTCCCACATCGGCCGTACCAGGTGGGTCGTCAGCTTCACGGTCTCCAGCGGCAGGTGCGGGGCCTTGAGCTCGGTCCAGTCGCCGGGCAGGAACAGGGTCCGGCCGGCCCGTGCCCGCTTGGCCTCCAGGACCGCGCCGGTGGCCAGGAGTTCCGCCCGGACCTCCGTGTGCCGCTTGGTCGACCAGCCGTTCCACCGCCGTACGTTCCGGTCGGTGGGCGCCGCGAGGGTCGCCAGCTGGAGGTACAGGGCCGCCGCGTCCCCGCCCACCCCGAGCTCCGCCGCCACCCGGGCGACGAGCTCCGGGCAGGAACGGCGCGGATCCGCCTCGTACGCCCCGGCCGGTACGGCTCCGGACAGGGCGCGCCGCATCATCCGCTCAAGACCGCCGCCCGCGAGCAGCGGTGCCACCCGGTCCAGGTCCTCGGCGAGGTCGGTGACCTCACGGACCGCCTGCCATGTCCGGGGGTCGGTGACGGCCGCGGGACGCAGGAAGGCGGTGCCGTGGGGGGCGCACACCACCAGCGGTCCGGAGTCGTACGCGGTCTGCGGATCCGACCCGTTCTCCGGGTGCCGGGCCACCGGCAGACGCCGGGGCCCGAACCGCTCGGCGATCCGCTCCGGCGTGTCCTTCACGCAGTACTCGGGGAGTTCGAGCAGCAGCTCGGGGCGGTCCAGCTCGGCGCGCAGCCGCTCGTACAGGGCCTGGGCGCCCGCCAGCGCCGGATCGCCGACGGGCCGGTCCGTCCACGCCCACACGAGGGCGCTCGCGATCTCCGTCAGGGCGAGTCCCACCGGGGTGCGGTACGGCAGTTCGGGCCCGGCCTGCGGTACGGCCCGGACCTCCACTCCCCTGCCCTGCCGGGTCGCCGCCAGCTCCCAGCCGGCCGCGGGCACGGTCGCGTCCTCGGCGGCGTCGTGGCCTCCGGCGAGACGCCGGGCCCACACCTCGCCGAGGCCCAGGTCGGCCTCCAGGGCGTCGGCCGTGTCGTCGTCGACGGCGGGCCGTGCCCCGAGGAGCTCCCGCCACGCCCCGGCCATCCGCTCCACCGCCGCCTCGACCCCGCCCGGCCGCCACAGCTCGGTCGGGTCGTCGGGCAGGGCGGCGGCCAGGACGGCCCTGCGGCCCGCGCCGCCGAGCCTGGTACGGAGCTCTTCGTACGCCTCCGTCGTCAGCGGGGTCGCTTTGTACGGGGCCTTGCGCACGAGGGCCCGGTGCTCCTCCCGGTCGGCCCGGCCGACGAGACCGGCGACGACGAGCCGGGCCACGGACCGTCGTACGCCCGTCAGTTCGGCGAAGCGCGCGGCCGCCGACTCCGGGAGCGGGACCGGCCCGTGGGCGTCGACGGCGGCCACGAGGGCGCGCAGCCGCTCGGCGTCGTCCCGCTCCACGCGCACGTGCCGTACCTCGGTGGCCACACCGGGGACCGGGTCCGCGTGCGGGTTCCCGGCGACGGGCGCCACGAACCACTGCTTCGCGCCGGCGTCCCGTACGCCTGCGGACGCGATGGCCGTGCCGTCCGCGCGCATGAGGTCCACGAACCCGGGTCCTGACGTCCTCCCCGCCCACCAGCGGCTGCCCGCGCGGGCGAACGGCTGGTCGGCCCAGGTGTCCAGGAGCGCGAGGAGAGCGGCCCGGTCGGCGTCCGGGGTCGGTGCGACCGCCGCCCGCCAGGCGACGGCGTCGATCGCGCCGAGGAGCTGCGACCAGTCGTGCGGCGGGGCCGGCGGCGAGAGGCGGCGCACCTCCTCGACGATCGTCCCGGCCAGGCAGGAGCCGTCGGCGGCGAGCGCGGTCAGCGTCGCCGGCAGGGCCACGTCGGGGGTCCGCCGCCACTGGTCGGCCTCGCCGGTGTCGACGAGGCCGTGCAGCGCGGGGACGAGTGCGGTGTCCGGCACGGACCGGCGGAGCCGCACGGGCGGCGTCTCGGCGAGCAGGGTGACGCGCCGGTGCAGGGCACGCCGCCGCTCCTCCACCCGGGCGGCCCGCTCGGCCACCGCGACGACGGCCTCGACCAGGACGGGATCGGTGACGTCCGGCAGCTCGCGCGCGACGACCGAACGGAGCGCGGAGGTGCCGGGGGAGGCGGCCGGGCGGTCGGAGGCGATGGGTCCGGCGGAGGCGGTCGCATCGTCGAGGGCCGCCGCATCGCCGGAGGCCGCCGCGCTCTCGACGGCTGCCGTGAGCAGCGCTTCCGCCGTCTCGCGGCTCACGTTGCGCAGCGCCCGGGACCCGGCCGCGTCCCGGGTGCGGAGCAGGTACCAGAAGGCCGGGGGCAGGGCCACGCCCCCGGACACGGTGACGTGCCGAACCGGCCCCACCCGGGGGTGCCGGGGCGAGTGGTGGCCGTCCAGCTCCCACAGCAGGACGCCGTCGGCGGTGTACGCGCGCACGCCCGTCCGCGTCTCGGCCTCGGCGAGGACCACGTCCTCCACGGCGCCCTCCGGCGGCGCCCACAGCGCCCAGGGCTTCTGCCCCTGCCGGTCGATGGCGAAGCGGGCCGTGCGCCCGTCGATGCTCTGCAGCAGGTAGTGGTCGGGCGCGGGGTCGCGGTGCGGGGTGCGGAACAGGATCCGGGTCCCGACGAGGCCGTCCCTGCTGCCGAGCGGGGAGTCGGTCAGACCGGCGGGCAGCGGTGCGAGGTGGAGGGCCTCCGGGGCCAGGGCCATGCCCGCCTCGGACGGTTCCGTCGCCGGGTCCGCGCTCGCGGGGCGACCGGGGAAGTCGGGCACCTCGATGCCGCCCGACGGCTCACCGGTGACCGGGTCCACGGCCTCCCACGGGCGCCGCCTGTACACGCCGTTGGTCCAGATCCGGGTTCCGTCACCGAGCTGCAGTTCGTTGCTGTCGATGCCTTCGGTGCCGCCCGGCCGAAGGGCGCGGAGGCCGCCGTGGCGCCCTCCCCCGTCGGTGGTCTCGAACTGGAAGCCGTAGGCCCCGTCCAGCTTCCCGCCGTACGGCACGAGGCCGCCCTGCTCGTCCGGTGTGAAGGTCTCCTCGGGCCGGTCCGCCCAGCAGGCGGTGTCGCAGAAGTACGGATCCGGCTTGACCGACCAGCTCACCAGGAAGGATCCGCCGACGTAGTGGACGGCGTACATCGTCGCGTCGTCCGGCACCGTGAACCGGCAGGAGGCCCGCACCCCGTCCGGGTCGACGGCGACGGCCCGGCCGGCTCCGAACACGGTGAGCACGGGCCAGGTGCAGGTCACTCCGGCGACACCGGGCACGGGGCCGACAGCATCGGCATCGGCATCGGCATCGGCATCGGCGGACTCCGCTTCGGCGGCGAACTCCGCGTACACCGACTCAAGCGACGGCCAGGCCAGTTCCTCCGGAAGCCCGGCCGCGAGCGAGCGGCGCAGCGCGCCCGCCGCGCCCGCCGCGCCGAGGGCGTCGGCGATCCCGCCGAGCGCCGTCACGGTCAGCCGGTCGAGCAGGGTCTCCAGTTCGGCCACGGACTCCTCGGCGCCGGCCATGCCGCCGCCCCCGACTGTGTCCACGAGCTTGCCGACCCGTGCGGCCACCTCCTGGGCGATGCCCTCGTTGCCCGGGAGCAGAGTGACCGCGGAGCCGGGCTGCCGCCCGCGTGCCATGTGCCGGTTCGGCAGCAGGTCGGCGTGCACGGTCCCCTCCAGGCGTGGGCCGAACACCGGGTCGGCGGCGAGCGCGGCGAGGTCGCGCCGGGACTTCTCGCCCCAGAAGCGCATCCGCACGTCCGGGCCCGGGTCGGTGACCACGGCCCCGGCGGCCAGGCACGCGTCGAGGACGTCCGCGTCGAAGCCCTGGTAGTGGTGGCGGGTGGTGTGGAGCGTCACGGGTGCGCCCTCGGCCCGCAGCCGCGGCCCCAACCGGACGATCAGGCCGAGGAGTTCCTCCGGAAGCGGCTGGCGCGCGACTCCGCCGCCGGACTGCAGGGCGTACTGGTACATGCGGACGAAGTTTCCGACCCAGTGGTGCACCCCGCCCTCCGGCACGACCCGGCCGGCCTCCATGGCCCCGGTCGCGCCGCAGCCGATCAGCATCCGCAGCCACGCGCCTCCGTCGGTGACGCCCTCGGGGAAGACCTCCACCAGACCGGCCGCCACCGCGTCGGTCGGCGGATGGGCCGTCAGGACCGTCTCCGCCGCGGTCAGCAGGGCGTCCGGCACGGCCTTCTTCCGGGTGGCCGAGAGGATCGTGCCCACGAGCCGGGCGACCTCCGCGTCACCGAGTCCGGCCGTCTTGGCGGAGGCCCGCACCCGGCGCACCAGATCCGCCGGCAGATCGGCGGGCGAGCCCGCCCAGGCGGTGAGGAAGGCCTCCAGGGCGGTGTGCGCCGCCGCCGGCTCCAGCGTCTCGGCGAGGAACCGCTGATGGGCACCGAACTCCTTGGCGGGCATGGCCCCGCCCCGGGCGAACAGCAGCCCGTTGGCCCGGCGATAAGCGGCATCGACGGGCAGCCCGTGCTGGGCCTCGGCCGCCCGCGCCGCCGCGTACGCCCGCCCGCCCGGCCTGCTCCCGTAACCGATCAGCCGGTGCCCCACGGTGTCCCAGAACCACGGCAGATGCGCCGGCGGCAGCTGCCGCGCCCGCCGCGCCATCGCGTCGACGAACGCGCCGGGCCTGGTCCAGGACCGGTTGAGCTCGGCCCCCATGTCCTGGACCAGCGCACGCGCGCTCTCGACCGCGCCCGGGTCGTGGGCGGCGACCCAGTCGGCGTAGGTGGTCGACAGGTGTGTACCGGTGGCGGGCAGCAGGGCATCCAGCGAGACGATCATGTCTTGGATCGTCGCACGCCCCACTGACACCGCCCCGGGCGGCGGGTGTTCACCCGCCGTCCGCATTCTGGGAGCGCTCTCAACAGGTGCGGGCTACAGATATCCTGGTCCGCGCAGGACCGCACACCACCCGTCGGACACGCACACCGCACACCCCGTCCAGCCGCCGCAGTCGAGGAGCGCACGCCTTGCCCGAGCAGACCACGGGGCCCCGCCCCACGCTGGAAGCCGTCGCCTCGCGCGCCGGGGTCTCGCGCGCCACGGCCTCCCGGGTCGTCAACGGGGGCGCGGGCGTGCGCGCTCCCCTGGTGGAGAAGGTGCGCAGGGCCGTCGAGGAGCTCGGTTACGTGCCGAACCACGCGGCCCGCACCCTGGTCACCCGGCGCAACGGCGCCGTGGCCGTGATCATCGCGGAGCCCGAGTTCCGGGTCTTCTCGGACCCGTTCTTCGAGCAGCAGGTGCGGGGGATAAGCCGGGAACTGACCGTTCACGACGCCCAGTTGGTGCTGTTGTGGGTGGAGGGTCCCGGAGACCACGAGCGGATCTCGCGCTACCTCGGGGGCGGGC
>NZ_MWIG01000032.1:0-12612 GCF_002156145.1 Streptomyces sp. NRRL B-24572
GCCCTCCTCCCGACGGGCCTGGGCCGCTGACCCGGCGGACCGTTCCGACCGGCCCGGACCGCTGACACGGCGGACCGTTTCCGCCTTCCCGGGACAATCCCGGCCGCGCCCCCTCCGTAGACTGGGCCCGTGAGCGAGCCGACCGACCCGAATGACCAGTTCGACGACATCGTCGACACCGAGACGAACCGCGACCCCGATCTGGCGGTGATCGAGGCCGGCAGCCGCACCCTGCGCACGCAGGGCGGACCGCCGCAGGGCGATCCCGTGCCCAGCCGCCCCGAGGACCCCGAGCTGGACAAGGCCCTGCGCGAGGTCGAGACCGAGCTGTCCACCCGCTGGGGCGAGACCAAGCTGGAGCCCTCCGTCAAGCGGATCGCGGCCCTGATGGACGTCCTCGGCGAGCCGCAGCGCGCGTACCCCTCGATCCACATCACCGGCACCAACGGCAAGACGTCGACGGCCCGCATGATCGAGGCCCTGCTCGGCGCCTTCGAGCTGCGCACCGGGCGCTACACCTCGCCGCACGTGCAGACCATCACCGAGCGGATCAGCCTGGACGGCGCCCCGATCTCCGCCGAGCGGTTCATCGAGACGTACCAGGACGTCAAGCCGTACGTGGAGCTGGTCGACGCCCGCGAGGAGTACCGGCTCTCCTTCTTCGAGGTCCTCACCGGCATGGCGTACGCGGCCTTCGCGGACGCCCCGGTCGACGCGGCCGTCGTCGAGGTCGGCATGGGCGGCACCTGGGACGCGACGAACGTCATCGACGCCTCCGTCGCCGTCGTCACCCCCATCGACCTCGACCACACCGACCGGCTCGGCGCGACGACCGCCGAGATCGCGGCCGAGAAGTCCGGGATCATCAAGCAGGGCGCGACCGTCATCCTGGCCCAGCAGCCGGTCGACGCCGCCCAGGTCCTGCTGAAGAAGGCCGTCGAGGCGGACGCGACCGTGGCCCGCGAGGGCATGGAGTTCGGCGTCGTCTCCCGCGAGGTCGCGGTCGGCGGCCAGCTCCTCACCCTGCGCGGCCTCGGCGGCGAGTACGACGAGATCTTCCTGCCGCTGCACGGCGCCTACCAGGCGCACAACGCCGCGGTGGCGCTCGCGGCGGTCGAGGCCTTCTTCGGGATCGGCGCCGAGCACGCCAGGACCCTGGACCTCGACACCGTCCGCCGGGCCTTCGCCCAGGTGGCCTCGCCGGGCCGCCTGGAGATCGTCCGCTCCTCGCCGACCGTCATCCTGGACGCCGCGCACAACCCGCACGGCGCGCGGGCGACGGCGGAGGGCGTCAGCGAGGCCTTCGGCTTCTCCCGGCTCATCGGCGTGGTCTCCACGAGCGGGGACAAGGACGCCAAGGGCCTCCTGGAGGCCTTCGAGCCGATCTTCGCGGAGGTCGTGATCACCGCGAACTCCAACCCGCGGGCCACCGACGTCGACGCGCTCGCGGCGATCGCGGTCGAGGTCTTCGGCGAGGACCGGGTCGTCGTCGAGCCGCGGCTGCCGGACGCCATCGAGGCGGCCATCACCCTCGCGGAGGAAGAGGCCGAGTACGGCGGCGCGGGTGTCCTCGTGACCGGTTCGATCTTCACGGTCGGCGACGCCCGGCTGCTGCTGCGAAGGGGCTGAACCCGATGCGTGTGCTCTGTTCCTCGACGCTCATCGGCGAGTTCTTCGTGATCGGCTTCGCCGGGCTCGTCGCCATGAAGGACGACGGCCTCGCGACCTCCACCGTCTGGTGGGTCTGCGGCGTGGCCATGGTCCTCTCGGTGCTGCTGTGCGGGATGCTCACCCGGCCCGGCGGGGTGCAGCTCGGCTGGGCCCTCCAAGTGGGGCTGATCCTCAGCGGCTTCTTCGTCCCCACCATGTTCTTCCTCGGAGCGGTCTTCGCCGGTCTGTGGTGGGCCTCGGTGCACTACGGGCGGCGGATCGACGAGACCAAGGCCCGCTGGGCCGCCGCACAGGCCTCGGCAGGGCCTGACGCTGCGTAATCGAGGGGCGTGCGGGCCCTGTAGCCTCGGAGGTCCCGCACACCGCTTTTCCGAAGGAGTTCCCCCGTGAGCCAGCGATCGCTCGTCCTGCTCAAGCCCGACGCCGTCCGCCGTGGTCTCATCGGCGAGATCATCGGCCGCATCGAGCGCAAGGCCGGCTGGACCATCACGGCCCTGGAGCTGCGCGAGCTCGACCAGGACACGCTGGAGCAGCACTACGGCGAGCACAAGGGCAAGCCCTTCTACGAGCCGCTGATGGGCTTCATGCAGTCCGGCCCGGTCGTCGCGCTCGTCGTCGAGGGCGAGCGGGTCATCGAGGGCCTGCGCACGCTCGCCGGCCCGACCGACCCGATCGCCGCCGCGCCGGGCTCCATCCGTGGCGACTTCGGCACGATCGTCCGCGAGAACCTGATCCACGCCTCGGACTCCGAGGAGTCGGCGGCCCGCGAGCTGAAGATCTTCTTCCCGGGTCTCGTCTGACCCGGGTCTCGTCTGACGCGAAGTCAGGCGGAGTCGGCCGAGGTCGGCCGAACGAACCACCCTGTGGGGCGACCGAAGGAATTTCGGTCGCCCCCAGGCATATGAACGCACATTGCGGGAACGGATCGCCGCGTCCTGCCGTCACCTGTACAGAGGTGGACCACCGCGCGCCATCCGCGTGGGCGGCACTACGATGGAAAACTCCACGCCGCACCACTCTCAGCCATGGGAAACAAGGGGAACTCTATGTCGTTCATCGGCCGTGACATGGCTGTCGACCTCGGGACCGCCAACACGCTGGTGTACGTCAGGGGTCGAGGCATCGTTCTGAACGAGCCGTCAGTCGTCGCCATCAACACCAACACCGGGGGCATCCTCGCGGTCGGCGCCGAGGCGAAGAAGATGATCGGCCGGACCCCCGGCAACATCGTCGCCGTGCGCCCGCTCAAGGACGGCGTGATCGCCGACTTCGAGATCACCGAGCGGATGCTCCGCTACTTCATCCTCAAGATCCACAAGCGCCGCTACCTGGCCCGCCCCCGCGTCGTCGTCTGCGTGCCCTCCGGCATCACCGGAGTGGAGCGCCGCGCCGTGATCGAGGCGTCGACCCAGGCCGGTGCCCGTCAGGTGCACATCATCGAGGAGCCCATGGCGGCGGCCATCGGCTCGGGCCTCCCCGTCCACGAGGCCACCGGCAACATGGTCGTCGACATCGGCGGCGGCACCACCGAGGTCGCCGTCATCTCCCTCG
Organism: Streptomyces sp. NRRL B-24572; assembly: GCF_002156145.1. NCBI lineage: Bacteria > Bacillati > Actinomycetota > Actinomycetes > Kitasatosporales > Streptomycetaceae > Streptomyces > Streptomyces sp. NRRL B-24572. The sequence continues at coordinate 3,223 of NZ_MWIG01000032.1, forward strand.
GCGGAATCGTCACGGCGCAGTCCATCCGGGTCGCCGGCGACGAGCTGGACAACGCGATCATCCAGCACATCAAGAAGGAGTACTCGCTCCTCCTCGGTGAGCGCACCGCCGAGCAGATCAAGATCACCATCGGCTCCGCGTACGACCTCGACAAGGACGAGCACACCGAGATCCGCGGCCGCGACCTCGTCTCCGGCCTCCCCAAGACCGTGGTCATCTCCGCCGCCGAGGTCCGCAAGGCCATCGAGGAGCCGGTCAACGCGATCGTCGACGCCGTGAAGACCACCCTCGACAAGTGCCCGCCGGAGCTCTCCGGTGACGTCATGGACCGCGGCATCGTTCTCACGGGTGGCGGCGCCCTGCTCCGCGGCCTCGACGAGCGCCTCCGGCGCGAGACCGGCATGCCGATCCACATCGCCGAGGACCCGTTGGACTCGGTGGCGCTCGGCTCCGGCAAGTGCGTGGAGGAGTTCGAGGCCCTTCAGCAGGTCCTGGACGCCCAGCCGCGCCGCTAGAACCGCACCACCGCAGTAGTACAGCCGAACAACCGAACCACGAGGAAAGGCACGGCCGCCGCACGTGAGGGACACACGAGAGAGCCGGCTGCTCCTGGTGCTGCTGATCGCCATCGCGTTCGCACTGATCACGGTGGACATCCGCGGCGGTCAGGAGTCACCCGTCGACGGTGCCCGACAGGCCGCAGCGGCGGTCTTCGGGCCCGTCGAGAACGGTGTGGCGGCCGCAGTCGATCCCGTCGGCAACGCCATAGGCGCGGTACGGGACTCCGGCGAGCGGCACACCCGGATCGCCGCCCTGGAGAAGGAGAACGCCGAACTCAAGGCGAAGCTCGGCAGCGACGACCGCAACCGCAACCGGCTGCACGAGCTCGACACCATGCTCAAGACCGCCGGCGCCGGGCAGTACGGCATCAAGGGCGCCCAGGTCATCGCCATAGGAGCGGCCCAGGGCTTCTCCTGGACCGTCACCATCGACGTCGGCGCCCGCGACGGCATCAAGCGGGACATGACCGTGCTCAACGGCTCCGGGCTGGTCGGCCGCGTCACCACCGTCGGCCCCTCCACCTCCACGGTCCTCCTCGCCAACGACCCCGACTTCACCGTCGGCACCCGCATGGAGAAGAGCGACGAACTCGGCTTCGCCACCGGCCAGGGCGACAGCCCCCTGCTCGTCCAGCTCCTCAACGGCAAGGCCAAGGTGAAGCCGGGCGACCGGCTCGTCACCTTCGGCTCCCGCGCCGACAAGCCCTTCGTGCCCGGCGTCCCCGTCGGCGAGGTCGTCCGCGTCGACCCCTCGGGCGGCGGTCTGACCCGCAACATCTACGTCCGCCCGTACGTCGGCTTCACCAAGCTCGACATCGTCGGCGTCGTCGTCCAGGCCCCGCGCTCCGACCCCCGCGACACGGTCCTGCCGCAGAAGCCCAAGCCCGCGCCGACCGTCACCGTCACGGTCACACCGCCGCCACCGGACGGACAGCAGAACGCCGAAGGCCAGCAGCAGGGCCAGAAGCCGAACGAGAACCAGAACCAGCAGGACCAGACGCAGGACCAGGGGGGCGTGACACCGTGAAGTTCAACCGCATCCTCCTCTCCGCCACCCTGATCGTGGTGGCCCTGGTCGTCCAGGTCTCCGTCCTCGCCCGCCTCCAACTCCCCGGCGCCGTCCCCGACCTCGTCCTCCTGACGGTCGTCGGACTCGCACTCGTGTACGGACCCGTCAGCGGCTCCCTCATCGGCTTCACCGCCGGCCTCCTCTCCGACCTCGCCCCGCCCGCCGACCACGCCGCAGGCCGCTACGCCCTCGTGCTCTGCGTCATCGGCTACCTCGTCGGCCTCGCGAAGCCGGACAACGGCCGGCTGACCTCCGCGACCGGTCCCATGGCCGTCGTCGTCGCCGCGGCCATCGGCTCCACGCTCCTCTACGCGGGCGTCGGCGCCCTCGTCGGCGACACCGCCGCCCGCCATGTCGGCCTCGGCTTCCTGCTGTTCACCGCGGGCCTGTACGACCTGCTCCTCGCGCCCTTCACCGTGCCGCTCATCATGGCCCTGGCCCGCCGCGCCGAGAACGACCCGCTCGCCGACACCGGCGGCGGCAACGGCGCCGACGTCGCCTCCGGCTGGCTCTCCTCCGGCACCGGTCTGAGGATCGGCACCCAGCGCGGCGGCCTGCGCGTGAAGGCCGCACGGAGCCGCGCCACACGCGCCGGACGCATCAAGGGAGTCAAGCGACTGTGACCGAGGGGGCACCGGCAGCATGACCAACATCCCCGAGACCGGGAGGACCCCCCGGGTCCAGATCCGGCTCGTCGTCATCCAGATCCTCGTCTTCTCCCTGCTCCTCACCCTGGGGGGCCGCCTCTGGTACCTCCAGATCCGGAACGGCAAGGAGTACACGGACGAGGCGAAGAACAACCACGTCCAGCAGGTCGTCCAGCCCGCCGTCCGCGGCTCGCTGCTCGACGCCCGCGGCGTCCCGCTCGCCGACAACGAGACCCGGCTCGTGGTCTCCGCGTCCCGCACCGAGCTGATGAAGATGAAGGACGACGGCAAGGGCGTCCTCACCCGGCTCGCCGACGTCCTCGACATGAAGCCGCAGGACGTCATCAACAAGATCCGGCTCTGCGACTCCAAGACGCCCAAGCCCTGCTGGAACGGTTCGCCCTACCAGCCGATCCCCGTCACCGACGAGGCCACCACCCAGCAGGCCCTCCAGATCCGCGAGCGCGCCGAGGACTTCCCCGGCATCACCGCCGAACCCACCGCCGTACGCCGCTACCCGGCCCCCGGCAAGGCCCGGACCTCCCAGGTCCTCGGCTACCTCTCACCCGTCACCGACGCCGAGATCGAGAAGGCCAAGGACACCGACTCCCCGTTCCTCCGCTCCGACCAGGTCGGCCGCTCCGGCCTCGAGCGCACGTACGACAAGCAACTGCGCGGCAAGGCCGGCGTCACCCGCTACGAGGTCGACAACCTCGGCCGCGTCATCGGCCAGGCCAAGAACGACCCCGCCGTGCCCGGCGCCAACGTCGTCACCTCCATCGACGCCCGCGTGCAGGCGGTCGCCGAATGGGAACTGCACAACGCGATGGTCGAGGCCCGCAAGGTCGTCGACAGGAACACCAACGAGAACTACAAGGCCGACTCCGGCGCCGTCGTCGTCATGGAGGCCAAGACCGGCCGCATCGTCGCCATGGCCTCGCAGCCCGACTACGACCCCAACGCCTGGGTCGGCGGCATCTCCGCCAAGGACTACACCGCCCTCACCGGCAAGGACTCCAACTTCCCGCTCCTCAACCGGGCCATCCAGGGCCAGGCCGCCCCCGGCTCCATCTTCAAGGTCATCTCGACCACCGCCGCCGTCAACGCGGGCTACGACTTCGACGGCCGCTACCCGTGTACCAGCTCGTACTCCATCGGCAACCAGGTCTTCAAGAACTTCGAATCGCAGAACCACGGCCCCATCAGCCTCGGCCGCGCCCTCGAAGTCTCCTGCGACACCGTCTTCTACGCCCTCGCCCACCAGCAGTGGATCAAGGACGGCGGGATGAAGCCGAAGAAGAACCCGGGCGACTGGTTCTACAAGACCGCCCACCAGTTCGGCCTCGGCGCCGAGACCGGCATCGACCTCCCCAACGAGGTCTCCGGCCGCGTCCCCGACCGCCAGTGGAAGCAGAAGTTCTGGGAGGCCAACAAGGACTGGTGGTGCAAGTACGGCAAGAAGGGCGGCACCTACGTCCAGCAGCTCTCGTACGAGAACTGCCTGGAGGGCAACCTGATGCGCGCCGGTGACTCCGTCAACTACTCCATCGGACAGGGAGACACCCTCGTCACCCCCATCCAGATGGCCACCATCTACGCCGCCATCTCCAACGGCGGCACCCTGTGGAACCCCACCGTCGGGAAGGCCGTCATCAGCCCCGACGGCAAGAAGGTGCACGAGATCGCGCCCAAGTCGCACGGCAGGCTCCCCTTCGACGCCGACACCCGCAACTTGATAGACGAAGCCCTCGCGGGAGTCGCCACCCGCGGTACCGCCGCCTGGCGATTCGGCGGCTGGCCGCAGGACAGGATCCCGATGCACGCCAAGACGGGTACCGCCGAGGTCTACGGCAAGCAGACGACCTCCTGGTTCGCCACGTACACCAAGGACTACGCGATCGTCATGACGATCTCCCAGGGTGGTACCGGCTCCGGCGCCTCGGGCCCCGCCGTCCGCAACATCTACGACGCGCTCTACGGACTCGACGACGCCGGCAACCAGGACCTCAAGCGGGCCCTGCTGCCGCAGCCGCAGAAGGACCTGCCGAAGATCGAGGCCGACGGCTCCATCGACGCGCCGAAGATCAAGCCGTACGACCCGGAGGCCGGGAAGGTGGACCCGGAGAAGGCCGACGGCACCCAGCCGCCCGCCCCGCCCGCGGACCCGACCACCCCCGCGAAGAAGCCGGACGACGACAACCAGCTCGCGGGCCCGCCCGCCACCCACCGAGGGAGGCTCTGAACGGATGACCGCACCCCACGGCTTCTCCGTCTCCCGGTACGCACCCGAGCGCGGCACCCTCGCCAAGCTGGCCGCCCGCGACTCGGTGCTCCGCCGGCTCGACTGGCCCATCCTGCTCTCGGCGCTCGCCCTCTCGGGCATCGGTTCCCTGCTCGTCTGGTCCGCCACCCGCGGCCGCACCGAGCTCAACCAGGGCGACCCGTACTACTTCCTCTTCCGGCACGTGCTCAACACCGGCATCGGCCTCGCCCTGATGATCGGCACGATCTGGCTCGGCCACCGCACCCTGCGCGGCGCGGTGCCGATCCTCTACGGCCTCTCGATCGTGCTGATCCTCGCCGTCCTCACCCCGCTCGGCGCCACCATCAACGGCGCCCACGCGTGGATCGTCATCGGCGGCGGGTTCTCCCTCCAGCCCAGCGAGTTCGTGAAGATCACGATCATCCTGATCATGGCGATGCTCCTCGCCGCCAAGGTCGACGCCGGCGACCAGCTCCACCCCGACCACCGCACCGTCGCCAAGGCCCTCGCCCTGGCCGCCCTCCCCATGGGCATCGTCATGCTGATGCCCGACCTCGGCTCGGTCATGGTCATGATCGTCATCGTGCTCGGCGTGCTCCTCGCCTCCGGCGCGTCCAACCGCTGGGTCCTCGGCCTCATCGGCGCCGGCGTCCTCGGCGCGGTCCTCGTCACCGCGCTCGGCATGCTCGACGAGTACCAGATCAACCGCTTCGCCGCCTTCGCCAACCCCGACCTCGACCCCGCCGGCGTCGGCTACAACACCAACCAGGCCCGCATCGCCATCGGCTCCGGCGGCCTCCTCGGCGCCGGCCTCTTCAAGGGCTCGCAGACGACCGGCCAGTTCGTCCCCGAACAGCAGACCGACTTCGTCTTCACCGTCGCCGGTGAGGAACTCGGCTTCGTCGGCGCCGGCCTGATCCTCGTCCTCCTCGGCGTCATCCTCTGGCGCTCCTGCCGCATCGCCCGCGAGACCACCGAGCTCTACGGCACGATCGTCGCGGCCGGAATCATCGCCTGGTTCGCCTTCCAGTCCTTCGAGAACATCGGCATGACCCTCGGCATCATGCCCGTCGCCGGCCTGCCCCTGCCGTTCGTCTCCTACGGCGGCTCGTCGATGTTCGCCGTATGGGTGGCGATCGGATTGCTCCAGTCGATCCGCGTACAACGCCCGATGACGGCCTGACGGGTCTAGATTCGAGGCATGGCGGAGACGAAGCGCGAGATCGAGCGAAAGTACGAAGCCACCGGGGACACGGGGCTTCCGGACCTCACCCGGGTCCCCGGAGTCTCGTCCGTCGTGGACGACGGCGTCATGGAACTCGACGCCGTCTACCACGACACCCCTGACCTGCGCCTCGCCGCCGACGGGGTGACCCTCCGCCGCCGCACCGGCGGCAGCGACGCCGGCTGGCACATCAAGTTCCCCGTCGCCGCCGGCATCCGCGACGAGGTCAGGGCCCCGCTGAGCGACACCCTGCCGGACGAGCTCGCGGAGCTCCTGCGCTCCCGCGTCCGCGGCGCCGAGATCGTCCCGGCCGTCCGCCTCCGCTCCTCCCGTGACGTCCGCCGCCTCCTCGACGCCGACGGCACCCTCCTCGCCGAACTCTCCGTCGACACCGTCCATGCCGAACGGCTGCCCGGGGGAGCGGAGGCCGCCTGGACCGAGATCGAGGTCGAACTCGCCGACGACGCGGACCCGGCGATCCTCGACGCGATCGAGAAACGCCTCAAGAAGGCGGGCATCCTCCCCTCGGAAGCCCCGTCGAAACTGGCCAGGGCCCTGGCGGAGACGACCCCGCCACCGGAGTTGCCGGGCGACGGGGCCGGCCCGCACGCCGCGCCCGCCACGGAGCGGGAAACCCCTTCCACCCCGGCGGAGCGCCCCGGCACCGCCGGAGCCGCCGTCCTCGCCTACGTACGCGAACAGGCCGAGGCGATCGTCGCCCTCGACCCCGCCGTACGCCGCGACCTGCCCGACGCCGTCCACCAGCTGCGCGTCGCCTGCCGGCGGATGCGCAGCGCCTTCAAGACCTATCGCAAGGTCCTCGACCGGCAGGTCACCGACCCCGTCGGCGAGGAGCTGAAGTGGCTCGCCGGAGAGCTCGGCGTCGCCCGCGACCAGGAGGTCCTCGACGCACGGCTGCATGCCCGCGTCGCCGACCTGCCCCCCGCCCTCGTCCTCGGCCCCGTCGAGGCCCGGTTGCGCCGCCGGGACGCCGCCCTCGCCAGGAACGCCCGGCACCAGGCCCTCGCCGCCCTCGACTCCGCCCGCCACCTCACCCTCCTCGACACCATCGACGCGCTCCTCGCCGACCCGCCGCTGCGCAAGGCCGCCCGCCGCGACGCCCGCCCGGTCCTCGCCCGCGCCGTCCGCAAGGACCACGCCCGCCTCGGCCGCCGGATCGAGCACGCCCTCTCCCTCGGCCCCGGCCACGAGCGCGACCTCGCCCTCCACGAGGCCCGCAAGGCCGCCAAACGCGCCCGCTACGCCGCCGACGCGGCCCGCCCCGCCCTCGGCAAGCCCGCCAAGCGGCTCTCGAAACGCATCAAGGCCGTCCAGTCCCTCCTCGGCGAACACCAGGACTCCGTCGTCGCCCGCGCCGCCCTCCGGGAATTCGGGATCATGGCCCACGGCGTCGGCGAATCGGCCTTCACCTGGGGACTTCTCTACGGCCGCGAGGAAGCGGCGGCCGACGCGGCCGAGCGGGAACTGCCCGAGCTCTGGGCGCGGGCCTCGGCCCCGAAGCTCACGGCGGCACTGACCAGCTGAGCACCGGGGTACGCTTGAGAGTCGCCCCCCTGCCAGCTCACGAAGGTTCGAGATGTCTGCTGCCGAGTCTGTCTTCCCGCAGCTCGAAGCTCTGCTCCCGCACGTGCAGAAGCCGATTCAGTACGTCGGTGGAGAGCTGAACTCCACGGTCAAGCCGTGGGAGTCCGCCGACGTCCGCTGGGCGCTGATGTACCCGGACGCGTACGAGGTCGGCCTGCCCAACCAGGGCGTCATGATCCTCTACGAGGTGCTGAACGAGCGCGAGGGCGTCCTCGCCGAGCGCACCTACAGCGTGTGGCCGGACCTCGAAGAGCTGATGCGCGAGCACAACGTGCCCCAGTTCACCGTGGACAGCCACCGCCCCGTCGGCGCGTTCGACGTGTTCGGCCTGAGCTTCTCCACGGAGCTCGGCTACACGAACATGCTCACGGCCCTGGACCTGGCGGGCATCCCGCTGGAGTCGAAGGACCGCACCGTCGACCACCCCATCGTGCTCGCCGGCGGCCACGCCGCGTTCAACCCCGAGCCGATCGCGGACTTCATCGACGCGGCGATCATCGGCGACGGCGAGCAGGCCGTCCTCGACATGACCGAGATCATCCGCCAGTGGAAGGCCGAGGGCCGGCCGGGCGGCCGCGAGGAGGTCCTCTTCCGCCTCGCGAAGACCGGCGCGGTCTACATCCCGGCGTTCTACGACGTGGAGTACCTGCCGGACGGCCGCATCGGCCGTGTCGTGCCGAACAAGTCGGGCGTCCCGTGGCGTGTGTCCAAGCACACGGTCATGGACCTCGACGAGTGGCCGTACCCCAAGCAGCCCCTCGTGCCGCTCGCGGAGACCGTCCACGAGCGCATGTCCGTCGAGATCTTCCGCGGCTGCACCCGCGGCTGCCGCTTCTGCCAGGCCGGCATGATCACGCGCCCCGTGCGGGAGCGAAGCATCACCGGCATCGGCGAGATGGTCGAGAAGGGTCTCAAGGCGACGGGCTTCGAGGAGGTCGGCCTCCTCTCCCTGTCCTCGGCGGACCACACGGAGATCGCCGACATCGCGAAGGGCCTGGCCGACCGGTACGAGGAGGACAAGATCGGTCTGTCCCTCCCCTCGACCCGCGTCGACGCGTTCAACGTGGACCTGGCGAACGAGCTGACCCGCAACGGTCGCCGCTCCGGCCTCACCTTCGCCCCCGAGGGCGGCTCCGAGCGCATGCGCAAGGTCATCAACAAGATGGTCTCGGAAGAGGACCTGATCCGTACGGTCTCGACGGCCTACGGCAACGGCTGGCGCCAGGTGAAGCTGTACTTCATGTGCGGCCTGCCGACGGAGACCGACGAGGACGTCCTCCAGATTGCCGACATGGCGATGAACGTGATCGCCGAGGGCCGCAAGGTCTCCGGCCAGAACGACATCCGCTGCACCGTCTCCATCGGCGGCTTCGTCCCCAAGCCGCACACCCCCTTCCAGTGGGCCCCGCAGCTGTCGGCCGAGGAGACGGACGAGCGCCTGCGCAAGCTCCGCGACAAGATCCGCGGCGACAAGAAGTACGGCCGCTCCATCGGCTTCCGCTACCACGACGGCAAGCCCGGCATCGTCGAGGGCCTCCTCTCCCGCGGCGACCGCCGCCTCGGCGCGGTCATCCGCGCGGTGTACGAGGACGGCGGCCGCTTCGACGGCTGGCGCGAGCACTTCTCGTACGACCGCTGGATGGCCTGCGCCGAGAAGACCCTCCCCGAGGTCGGCGTGGACGTCGCCTGGTACACCACCCGCGAGCGCACCTACGAGGAGGTCCTGCCCTGGGACCACCTGGACTCGGGCCTCGACAAGGACTGGCTCTGGGAGGACTGGCAGGACGCCCTCGACGAGACCGAGGTCGACGACTGCCGCTGGACCCCGTGCTTCGACTGCGGCGTCTGCCCGGCGATGCAGACCGAGATCCAGGTCGGCCCGACGGGCAAGAAGCTGCTGCCGCTGACGGTCAAGAAGTAGCGCGAAGGCGAAACGGAGAGGCGCCCGGACGGAATCACCGTCCGGGCGCCTCTTCGTGTGTCAGTGGTCCGAGTGGGCCTCGGCCAGGTCGTTCCGGGGG
>NZ_MWIG01000320.1:0-10826 GCF_002156145.1 Streptomyces sp. NRRL B-24572
GCGCCCGGCCTCGGAGGTGGCCCAGTTGGACACCTCGTACCAGGAGAAGCCCGCCTCCTCGAAGGCCGCGTCGGCGATCAGGTACCGGTCGGCGTGCACGTCGTCGTCGGTCATGGGCACCTCACCGCGCCGGATGCGCCGGGCGAGCTGCGTGCCCTCCTCGACGATCAGGGCGTAGGCGCTGACGTGGTCCGGCCCGGCCCCGATCGCCGCGTCCAGCGAGGCCCGCCAGTCGTCGTCGGTCTCGCCGGGGGTGCCGTAGATCAGGTCGAGGTTGACGTGCTCGAACCCGGCGGCCCGCGCCTCACCGACGCACGCCTCGGGCCGCCCCGGCGTGTGCGTGCGGTCGAGGATCTTCAGCACGTGCTGCCGGGCGCTCTGCATCCCGAAGGAGATCCGGTTGAACCCGCCTTCCCGCAGCTCACTCAGATACGCCGGGTTCACGGACTCCGGATTGGCCTCCGTCGTCACCTCGGCGTCGTCCGCGAGCCCGAACTCGTCCCGGACCGCCCCCAGCATCCGCACGAGGTCCCCGGCGGCGAGCAGCGTCGGCGTGCCGCCGCCGACGAAGACGGTCCGCACGGGCCGCGGGTCGTCCCCGAGGACCTTCCGGGCGAGCCGGATCTCCTCGACGACCTGCTCGGCGTAGTTGTCGCGGGAGGCGAGCACACCGCCCGTACCGCGCAGCTCGCTCGCGGTGTACGTGTTGAAGTCGCAGTAGCCGCAGCGCGTCGCGCAGTACGGCACGTGCAGGTAGAACCCGAGCGGCCGCTCCCCGGCCCCTTCGAGGGCGCTCGGGGGCAGCGCCCCGTCGTCGGGCACGGGCTCACCATCGGGCAGTACGGAAGGCATGGGCCCCATTGTCCCGCACTGCCCGAGGTAACGGCCCGGCCCCGCGGGTCAGGCCTCCCGCGAGCCCGCGTACATCTCCTCGATGAGGTCCTTGTACTCGCGCTCGACGACCGGGCGCTTCAGCTTCAGGGACGGGGTGAGCTCGCCGTGCTCGATGTCGAGGTCGCGCGGCAGCAGGCGGAACTTCTTGATCGTCTGCCAGCGCTGGAGGCCCTCGTTGAGGCGGTCGACGTAGCCCTGGATCAGCTTGACGGTCTCCGGGGCGGCGACGACCTCGGCGTACGACTTGCCGCCGAGGCCGTGCTCGGCGGCCCAGCCGAGGAGCGCGGGCTCGTCGAGGGCGATGAGGGCGGTGCAGAAGTTCCGGTCGGCGCCGTGGACGAGGATGTTCGAGACGAACGGGCAGACGGCCTTGAACTGGCCCTCGACCTCGGCCGGCGCGATGTACTTGCCGCCGGACGTCTTGATCAGGTCCTTCTTCCGGTCGGTGATCCGCAGGTAGCCGTCGGCGGACAGCTCGCCGATGTCGCCGGTGTGGAACCAGCCGTCGGACTCCAGGACCTCGGCGGTCTTCTCCGGCAGGCCGTGGTAGCCCTCCATGATGCCGGGGCCGCGCAGCAGGATCTCGCCGTCGTCGGCGATCCGGACCTCGGTGCCGGGGAGCGGCTTGCCGACGGTGCCGGTGCGGTAGGCCTCGCCGGGGTTGACGAAGGAGGCGGCGGAGGACTCGGTGAGGCCGTACCCCTCCAGGATGTGGATGCCTGCGCCGGCGAAGAAGTAGCCGATCTCGGGGGCGAGGGCGGCGGAGCCGGAGATGCAGGCGCGCAGGTTGCCGCCGAAGGCCTCGCGGATCTTGCCGTAGACGAGGGCGTCGGCGACCTTGTGCTTCGCGGAGAGGCCGAAGGGCGCGGAGGCGGTGCCGGTGCGGCGGAAGTTGTCCTGGGTGGCCTTGGCGTACTCGCGGGCGACCTCGGCCGCCCACTGGAAGATCTTGTACTTGGCGCCGCCGCCGGCGCGGGCCTTGGCGGCGACCCCGTTGTAGACCTTCTCGAAGATGCGGGGGACGGCCGCCATGTAGGTGGGCTGGACCACCGGAAGGTTCTCGATGATCTTGTCGACGCGGCCGTCGACGGCGGTGACGTGCCCGACCTCGATCTGGCCGGAGGTGAGGACCTTGCCGAAGACGTGGGCGAGCGGCAGCCACAGGTACTGGACGTCGTCCTGGGTGACGAGACCGGTGGCGGCGATGGCCTTGGCCATGTACGACCAGTTGTCGTGCGGGAGGCGGACGCCCTTGGGGCGGCCGGTGGTGCCGGAGGTGTAGATGAGGGTGGCGAGCTGCGTGGAGGTGATCGCGCCGACCCGCTCCTTGACCGCCTCGGGGTGCTTCTCCAGGTACGCCTTGCCGCGCGCCTCCAGATCGGCGAGGGAGAGGACGAACTCGCCGTCGCTCTCGACTCCCTCGGCGTCGACGACGACGACGTGGTGGAGGTTCGGCAGATCGGCGCGGCGCTCGACGGCCTTGGCCAGCTGGGCCGCGTCCTCGGCGATGAGGACCTTGGACTCGGAGTCGGAGAGGATGAAGGCCGACTCCTCGGCGTTGGTCTGCGGGTAGACCGTGGTGGTCGCGGCGCCCGCGCACATCACGCCGAGGTCGGCGAGGATCCACTCGACCCGGGTGGAGGAGGCGAGGGCGACGCGCTCCTCGGCCTGGACGCCGAGGTCGACGAGGCCGGCGGCGATCGCGTAGACCCGCTCGGCGGCCTGTCCCCAGCTGAGCGACTTCCAGTCGTCCGGGCCGGAGGCGGCGGGCACCGGGTAGCGGTAGGCCTCCGCGTCCGGGGTCCGCTCGACGCGCTCAAGGAAGAGGGTCGCCACGGAGGGCGGCCGGTTCTCGATCTGGGTCTGTGTGTCGCTCACGACGTCCTCCGGGCGGCGGCGGTGCCTGCTGGTGGTTCGTAACTAACTGGCGAGTAACCTTCGAGCCGGGATCAGAGTAAAGGGCCGAGGAGCGGCGCGTAAGGCCCTGCAGGGCGTCGCTTCACGTCGCTTCAATAACGAACGGGCCCGCGTGCGCACGACGAACGGGCCCACGCGCACACGGCGCGTGGACCCGTTGGCTGCATAGGACAACTATTGTCCGGCTTCCTGGCTACTTCTTCTTGCCGGAGGACTCGTCGCTGGAGAGGACGGCGATGAAGGCCTCCTGGGGCACCTCCACCGAGCCGACCATCTTCATGCGCTTCTTGCCTTCCTTCTGCTTCTCCAGCAGCTTCCGCTTACGGGAGATGTCACCGCCGTAGCACTTGGCGAGGACGTCCTTCCGGATGGCGCGGATGGTCTCGCGGGCGATGACCCGGGAGCCGATGGCGGCCTGGATCGGCACCTCGAAGGCCTGCCGCGGGATGAGCTCGCGCAGCTTGGCGACCAGCCGGACACCGTAGGCGTACGCGGCGTCCTTGTGGGTGACGGCCGAGAAGGCGTCGACCTTGTCGCCGTGCAGCAGGATGTCGACCTTGACCAGGCTGGAGGCCTGCTCGCCGGTGGGCTCGTAGTCGAGGGAGGCGTAACCGCGGGTCTTGGACTTCAGCTGGTCGAAGAAGTCGAAGACGATCTCGGCGAGGGGCAGGGTGTAGCGGATCTCGACCCGGTCCTCGGAGAGGTAGTCCATGCCGATCAGGGTGCCGCGGCGGGTCTGGCAGAGCTCCATGATCGCGCCGATGAACTCGCTCGGGGCGAGGATCGTGGCGCGCACGACGGGCTCGAACACGTCGCTGATCTTGCCCTCGGGGAACTCGCTCGGGTTGGTGACGGTGTGCTCGCTGCCGTCCTCCATCACGACGCGGTAGACCACGTTCGGCGCGGTGGCGATCAGGTCGAGCCCGAACTCGCGCTCCAGACGCTCACGGATCACGTCGAGGTGGAGGAGACCGAGGAAGCCGACGCGGAAGCCGAAGCCGAGCGCGGCGGAGGTCTCCGGCTCGTAGACCAGCGCGGCGTCGTTGAGCTGCAGCTTGTCGAGGGCCTCGCGGAGGTCCGGGTACTCCGAGCCGTCCAGCGGGTAGAGGCCCGAGAAGACCATCGGCTTCGGGTCCTTGTAGCCGCCGAGCGGCTCGGTGGCGCCCTGGTTCTGGGAGGTGATCGTGTCACCGACCTTGGACTGCCGGACGTCCTTCACACCGGTGATGATGTAGCCGACCTCGCCGACGCCGAGACCGTCGGAGGACGTCATCTCGGGCGAGGAGACGCCGATCTCCAGGAGCTCGTGAGTGGCTCCGGTCGACATCATCCGGATGCGCTCGCGCTTGTTGAGCTGCCCGTCGACGACACGGACGTACGTCACGACACCGCGGTACGAGTCGTACACGGAGTCGAAGATCATCGCGCGGGCGGGGGCGTCGGCGACACCGACGGGCGCCGGAACGTCCTGGACGACGCGGTCGAGCAGCGCCTCGACGCCCATGCCGGTCTTCGCGGAGACCTTGAGGACGTCCTCCGGCTGGCAGCCGATGAGGTTCGCCAGCTCCTCGGAGAACTTCTCCGGCTGGGCGGCCGGCAGGTCGATCTTGTTGAGGACCGGAACGATCGTGAGGTCGTTCTCCATCGCGAGGTACAGGTTCGCGAGAGTCTGCGCCTCGATGCCCTGCGCGGCGTCGACGAGCAGGATCGTGCCCTCACAGGCGGCGAGCGACCGGGACACCTCGTAGGTGAAGTCGACGTGCCCGGGAGTGTCGATCATGTTCAGGATGTGCGTATTGCCCTGAGCCGGCCCCTCGGTCGGCGCCCACGGCAGCCGGACCGCCTGGGACTTGATCGTGATGCCGCGCTCCCGCTCGATGTCCATCCGGTCGAGGTACTGGGCACGCATCTGCCGCTGGTCGACCACACCGGTCAGCTGGAGCATCCGGTCGGCAAGCGTGGACTTGCCGTGGTCGATGTGCGCGATGATGCAGAAGTTGCGGATCAGAGCCGGGTCGGTACGGCTCGGCTCGGGCACGTTGGTAGGAGTCGCGGGCACGCAGGGATCTCGTCTCGGGCGATGTTCAGAACGGATACGTAGACACCATGGTCCCATGCCCGCCGCCCGGCGCCCGGTTTGGGCGGCCCTGAGGGTGGCTGATAGTGTGGACAGCTGTGTCTCGCATGCCCTCTCAGCTGCGGGGCGCATCCAGAAGGAACATCGAACCTGTAAAGGCTCTTTTCGTGGCGAACATCAAGTCCCAGATCAAGCGGAACAAGACGAACGAGAAGGCGCGCCTGCGCAACAAGGCCGTCAAGTCCTCGCTCAAGACCGCGATCCGCAAGGCCCGTGAGGCTGTCGCCGCCGGCGACCTCGAGAAGGCCACCGTCGCCGCTCGTGCCGCCTCGCGTCAGCTCGACAAGGCTGTCTCGAAGGGTGTCATCCACAAGAACGCCGCCGCCAACAAGAAGTCGGCGCTGGCCGTCAAGGTTGCCTCCCTCCAGGGCTGAGCTCTGATGTGATCGGCCGTACGGGACCCAGCGGGCCCTCTACCCCGCTCCCGCCCGGCCACCCGGACTCGCGCGCGGACGCGTTCGCCACGCGGGCGCGAGCCCACCAGCTGTAACGCCGAAGGCCCCGTCTCCTCCTTCCCCAGGAGGTCACGGGGCCTTCGCCGCGCCCGGGGCCGAACGGGGAGGGCGGGGCGAACCAGCCGCTGGGCCGTCGGCCCCGGGCCGGGCGGCAGCTTCGCGCCGCCCGGTCACGCCGGTCCGCACGGCCCGCCGACCGGCCGGGCCCGCCGGCCAGCTAGGCCCGCCGACCGGCCGGGCCCGCCGGCCAGCTAGGCCCGCCGCATCCGCGCCGCCCGCGCCACCGCGACCACCGCCTTCTCCAGGGCGTACTCCGGGTCGTCGCCCCCGCCCTTCACCCCCGCGTCCGCCTCCGCGATCGCCCGCAGGGCCAGCGACACCCCGTCCGGGGTCCAACCGCGCATCTGCTGCCGCACGCGGTCGATCTTCCAGGGCGGCATGCCCAGCTCCCGCGCCAGGTCGGCGGGCCGCCCGCCCCGCGCCGAGGAGAGCTTTCCGATCGCCCGTACGCCCTGGGCCAACGCGCTGGTGATGAGCACGGGCGCGACCCCGGTCGAGAGCGACCAGCGCAGGGCCTCCAGGGCCTCGGCCGCCCGCCCCTCGACGGCGCGGTCCGCGACGTTGAAGGAGGAGGCCTCGGCACGGCCCGTGTAGTACCGCCCGACGACGGCCTCGTCGATCGTCCCGTCGACGTCGGACGTGAGCTGCGAGACCGCGGACGCGAGCTCCCGCAGATCGCTGCCGATCGAGTCGACGAGCGCCTGGCAGGCCTCGGGCGTGGCCGACCGACCGAGCGCCCGGAACTCCTGCCGTACGAACGTCAGCCGTTCCGCCGGCTTCGTCGTCTTCGGGCAGGCGACCTCCCGGGCCCCGGCCTTGCGCGCCGCGTCGAGCAGCCCCTTGCCCTTGGCGCCGCCGGCGTGGAGGAGGACGAGCGAGATGTCCTCGATCGGGTCGTCCAGATACGCCTTGACGTCCTTGATCGTGTCGGCGGAGAGGTCCTGCGCGTTCCGCACGACCAGCACCTTGCGCTCGGCGAAGAGCGAGGGGCTGGTGAGCTCCGCGAGCGCCCCGGGCTGGAGCTGGTCGGGGGTGAGGTCGCGGACGTCCGTGTCGGCGTCGGCGGCCCGCGCGGCCGCCACCACCTCCTGGACGGCGCGGTCGAGGAGCAGGTCCTCCTGCCCCACGGCGAGCGTCACGGGGCCGAGGAGGTCGTCGGGGGAAGTCTTTCTGGTGGCCATCGCGGTCCAGCATCCCACGGGCCACTGACACCGCCGCCCGGGACGGGGACGAGAATGGCGGGGTGAGTGAACGACACGTACTGGTACTCCCCGACCGCGACGCCGCCGAGGAGGTCGCCGGGGAGCTCCCCGACCGTTTCGGCCTGGCCGAGGAACCGCAGCTCGTCCGCGACGCCCTGGCCGGCGAGGACGACGCCGAGGACGCGCAGTGGCTGGTGGTCGTCGAGGACCCGGACGCCCGCCTCGACCCGGCGGCGCTCGACGCGCTGGCCGCCGAGTACGAGGGCTGGCTGGAGGCCCCGTAGGGCCCCGGGCGCGCCCGCCGGCCCGCCGGCCCGTCAGCCCGTCAGCCCGTCAGCCCGTCAGCCCGTCAGCCCGTCTTCGGAACGATCTGGACGTCGAGGTCGATGCTGATGCTCGACCCGACGGCCGCGATCCCCCGCGCGAGCAGCGTCTGCCAGGTGAGGGTGAAGTCCTCGCGGTGCAGCTCGGTGGTGGCCCGGCAGGCGCCCCGGGTCTCGCCCTCCAGGCCGTTCCCGAGGCCCAGGTACTGGGTGTCCAGGGTCACCGTGCGGCTCACGCCGTGGAGGGTGAGGGCTCCGGTGACGGCCCAGCGGGTGCCGCCCCGGTGGACGAAGCGCTCGCTGAAGAACTCCAGCGTCGGGTAGGCGCCGACGTCGAGGAAGTCGCCGGAGCGCAGGTGGTCGTCGCGCATCTGCACCCCGGTGTCGATGGAGGCCGCGTCGATGACGACGTGCATCGCGGACTGCTCCATGCGCTCGGCGATCCGCACGGCTCCCGCGAAGCTGTTGAACCGGCCGTGGATCCGGGCGAGGCCGATGTGGCGCGCCGTGAAGCCGATCTGCGAGTGCAGGGGGTCGATCTCCCAGTCGCCCGGCTCGGGGAGCTGGGGCTGGGGCGCGACCTGGAGCAGGACGTCGCCGAGGCCCTGGTGCTCGCCCTCGGTGACGACGGCGCTGCCGTGGTACGGCGTGTAGCCCTCGGAGGTGACGGCGACCCGGTACTCCCCTGCCGGCACGGTCGCGAGGACCGTGCCGTACGGGTCGGTCTCGCCGCCCAGGACCTTGCGGCCCGCCGCGTCGCTGACGACGAACTCGGCCTGCCGGACGGGTTCGTGCACGGGGTCGAGCACCCGGCAGCTGAGCACGCCCGCCGAGGAGGGGACGGCGAGGCCGGCGAGCGGACCGCCGCGCGAGGCTCCCACCACGCGCTTCCCGAAAAGACGATCGAACATTCTTCACGCACCCCCGTGCGACTCGTTCACCATGCAACGAAGTCGCATTCGATCACCGTTGGGGCGTTCGAGGCAAACGGGGCGAGTGACGGCAAGTGTTACCGAGGGTCCGAATTAAAGATTCCGCTTCTTACGGCCGGCAGCACGTCGAACTCGATGCCGAACAGCTCCCGGTACGCGTCCCTCACCGCCTCCTCCCCTTCTAGAACCCGCTCCTCGCGCTCGCCACCCGTACGAACGATCAGCTTCGGGGCACTGAGCGTGATCCGCCCCTCCTCGGTCAGCCGGGAGCAGATGAGGGACCGCGGGAAGTGCGAGTCGGACGAGGTCTGGTGGTACCAGGCGCCCACCTCGAAGTCGGCGAGCTCCCGCGGCCGCGCCTCCAGCCGGTACTTCGGCTTCCCGTCCCGCAGCACGTCCAGGTCGCCTTCCTCGGTCTCGACGATCCGGAAGACCCCGCCCGGGTCCTGCTGGTCTTCGCGGGCGTCGAAGGCCAGCGGGTGGTGGCTGTGGTCGCCGAACCCGACGTCGGCCAGCCACCGCTCCCCCTCGGCCGTCTCCACGAGCAGTGCCATGTGGTCGTACGGGATGCCCGGCTTCCCGTCCGGTCCGATCACCCGCGCCTGGAGCAGCGCGACCTCGTACCCGAGCCCCCGCAGCAGGACGGCGAACGCCGTGTTGACCTCGTAGCAGAACCCACCCCTGCGGGCGGTGACCACCTTGTCGAGGAGCGCCTTCTCCTCCAGGACGACGGGCTCGTCGAGATGGAGGGAGAGGTTCTCGAAGGGCACGGTCCGCAGGTGGAGCAGGTGCAGCTCGCGCAGCGCGGCGGCGTCGGCGCGCCCCGGCCGCTCCGCGCCGATGCGGCGCAGGTAGGCGTCGATGGCGGCAGGTTCGTGTGTGGTCATGCCGGCAGTCTGCCTTCTCGGTGATCCACCGCTCTACGCGGTTACCACCGACTCCCCTTCCCGCGTGGGCAGTTCCCGCAGCTTCGGCACCGGCGAGGGCAGCAGCCAGAGCACGGCGAGCACGGCTCCGGCGGTGGCGATCCAGAGCGTGGGGCGCAGTCCGACCGCGGTGCCGAGCAGACCGCCGGCGAGCGCACCGAGCGGGCGGAAGCCGTGGTTGAGCGTCCGGTACGCGCCCATGACCCTGGCCCGTACGGCGTCGGGTATCAGCGCCATCTGAAGGGACCCTCCGGCGATGTCGGCGAACATCACCCCGACGCAGGAGAGGAACTCCGCGAGGAAGAGCATGCCGATCACCAGCGGAAGCGGTCCGCCGGCCAGGGGCACCAGGAGCAGCGGCAGGGTGAATCCCAGGAAGCCGGCGACGAGCGAGCCGCCGATGCCGATCCGCCGGACGACCGCCCCGCTCCACACCGCCCCGAGGAGACCGCCCACGGCTCCGGCCGCGAGCACGAGGCCGAGCAGGCCCGCGCCGATGCCGAGTTCGGTGGTCGCGTAGAGCACGAAGAGGGTGGAGAACATGAAGTTGAAGAACTGGACCGTGGCGGAGGCGGCGAAGAGCGCGCACATCGAACGCTCCCGGACCACCCAGCGCAGCCCTTCGGTGAAGTGCCCCTTGGCCACGGGCGCCGGCGCGGGTTCGACCGGCTTGATCCGGGCCAGGTACCCGGCCGACACCACATACGTGACGGCGTCCGCGACCAGGGCGAAAGGTGCAGTGAGGAACTGCACGAGCAGGCCCCCGATGCCGGGGCCCGCGAGCCAGGCCATCGACCGGCTGCCGTTGACCAGCGAGTTCGCCTGGACGTAGTGCTCGGTGGGGACGAGTGCGACGAGCACCGTGGCGTTGCAGACCTCGAAGAGCACGGTGAGCGCGCCGATCCCGAAGGCCACCGCGTACAGCTGGCCGAGCGTCAGCGCATCCAGGGCGTAGGCGACGGGGAGGGTCAGGACCAGCGCCGCCCGTCCGAGGTCGGCCGCGATCATGGCGCGTCTGCGGCTGGCCTGGCGGTCGGCCCAGGCGCCGAGCGGCAGGTTGAGCAGGAGGGCGGGCAGCAGTTCGGCGGTCTTGAGCAGGCCCATCGCCGTGGCGTCGGCGCCGAGGACCAGGACGGCCGCGAGCGGGATCGCGATGAGCGAGATCTGGTCCCCGGCGAGGGAGACGGTCTGCCCGGTCCAGTAGCGACGGAAGGTCCGCTCGCGCAGCAGCGCCGGTACGCGTTCCACGAGGGCCATCTCGATCACCCCTCTTCGCCGTCGGGGATGTCCTGGTCCAGGTAGGCGATCCGCAGGATGCTGACGGGCCGTGCGCCCTCCGGCCTGAGGGACGGGTCGGACGCGCGTGCCTCGTAGGGCCGGAGCAGCTCGTCGATCCGCTCTCCGATGCCGGCCAGCTCCTCGGGGGTGAGGTGGAGCAGGGAGTCGCCGAACTGCTCGGCCTCCCGCCACTCCTTCGGCAGCCGGTGCCGGTTCTCCAGGGCCCGGGTGACCCGCTCGAAGTAGCGCTCGGCGACGGCGGTGCTCAGCGCGTCGGCCGCCTCGGCGACCGTCGCGTCCTCGCTGTACTCCGGCCATTCCGTGTACCGGGCCGTGGCCCGCCAGGGCTTCTCCCGCCCACGCCCGCCGGGCGCCTCCTCCACCAGCCCGTACTTGGCGAGTATCCGCAGGTGGTAGGAGCAGCTGGCCACGGATTCGCCGGTCAGCTCGGCGGCCCGGGTGGCGGTGAAGGGCCCGCTGCTGCGCAGCAGCCCCACCAGCGACATCCGCAGCGGATGGGCGTAGGCCCGCAGGGCACGCGGGTCGGTGAGCCGGATGCTGCGGGGCTGCTCGCCCCCGGGTTGCGGCTCGCTGTTCTCCGTCATGATGTAAAGCTATCTTTAGAAAGACTCCTTTACAAGGATTTCTTTACAAGCCCTCCTACGGTCTCGCCCTCCCGACGCCTCACCCTCCTCCCGGTAC
>NZ_MWIG01000321.1:0-5316 GCF_002156145.1 Streptomyces sp. NRRL B-24572
GCGCGGGAGAGCGCCTCGGTGAGGGCGGTGAGTTCGCCGGCGCGGCCGACGAAGACGGGGCTGACTGACCTGGTCTCCACGGCGCCGAGCATCGCACATACTTCCATGCCGTCGCTCATAAGGGGGTCACGCGGCCTTGGCGAAGTCGACCGGCTGCGCCTCCGTGTGGTGGCCCCCGATCCGGATGCCGAAGAGGCGCAGGCCCTTGTGGGTCGCCGCGGCCTCGTGGGCGAGGCGCTGGGCGGCGGCCTCGGCGATGAGCTCGGCGTGGTTCATGCGCTGGAGTTCGTACTCGAACATCTTGTGCTCCCCTGGGTTTCTCGGTTTCGGTATCGCTCTCTTGCGATGCCTCTACTTTCGTTTCCCAGGGGGTGCCGTCACATCGGGCGAGTGCCGCATGTTCGGGGTACGGGGGTCCTTAGGCGGGTCCTGGGGATGCCTTAGGCGCTGCCCTACGGGTCTCAGGAGCCGGTGGTCGGGAGGCTCAGGAACAGGTCGAAGTAGGTACCGACCGACAGGAGCAGCCCGAGGCCGCCCAGGACGGCGCCGGCGACGGCGACCGCGCGGACCCAGGCGGGGCGCCGGGGCAGGGTGAGCACGAGGACGGCGACGACCAGGGCGAGGAGGGCGAAGACGCCGTTCACCAGGGCGGTGCTGTGCCAGGCGTCGCCGTAGATCTCGTTGATCTGCTGGGCCGGGCTGCCGCCGGCGGAGGTCTTGATCTGCCCGATGAGCGTCTCGCGCTCGGCGACGACCTTGCCGGTCCAGGTGCCGGTGAGGGCGACGGCCGAGAGGGCGGCGGAGACGATGGCGGCGGCACCGGCGCCGGTGCCGGTCCCCTCCGGGGAGGAGGCCGCTTCGAGCTCGTCCGGCGCGACGTCGTCCTGCTCGTCCTGCTCGTCCTGCTCGTCGAGCAGATCGGTGGCGTCGTCCTCGGCGGCCACGGCGGCCGTGCTCCCGGCGTCCGCGACGGTCTCGGTGGCCGGGGCGGCCCCGGTGCTCGTGCCCTCCGCCGCCTCGTCCACCTCGTCGGTCTTCGAGGTGGCGGTCTTCTCGGTCGTCTTGGTGTCCATGCGGCGCACGCTAGGGCGCCCACATGAGAGGGGGCTTAAGACGCCTTCGCCGCGCGCCACTCGGGAGCGAGGACGGACCAGATCTCGGTGTCGGCGCGGTTGCCGCGGTACAGGTAGTTCTCGCGCACGACGCCCTCCTTCGTCATGCCGAGGCGGCGGGCGACGGCGATGCTCGGCTCGTTCTTCGTGGAGGCGTACCACTCGACGCGGTGGATGCCGCGCTCCTCGATCGCCCAGTCGATGATGACCCGGCAGGCCCGGGTGATCAGGCCCTTCCCGGCGGCGGAGGGCTCCAGCCAGCAGCCCGCCTCGGCGGTCCCGCCCGCGGCGTCGAAGGTGCGGAAGAGGACGCCGCCGACGAGGGTGCCCCCGGACCAGATGCCGTAGAGGCGGCCGGTGTCGCTCGCGGCCTTCTCGGCGTACGAGACGAGGTAGGCGCGGGCGGAGTCGAGGTCCGTGACGATGTCGGGGAGGCCGATGTGCTGACCGACGAACTCCCGGCCCCGGTCCATGTGGGTGAGGAACTCCTCGGCCCGCCAGGGCTCCAGGGGCCTGAGTTCGGCGCCGTCGTCACCCAGCGATATCGCGAACATCGTCGTTCTCCTCCGTCATCGGAACCGTCACACGCTGTACGGGGATCTTCGCACGGGCGTCCGCGGCCTCCCGGCTCTCGGGCGGTTCGATGCTGATCCGGGGCAGCAGGCGGTCGAGCCACTTCGGCAGCCACCAGTTCGCACCGCCGAGCATGTGCATGAGCGCGGGCACGAGGAGGGTGCGCAGGACGAAGGCGTCGAGGGCGACGGCCGCCGCGAGCCCGATGCCGAACATCGCGATGACCCGGTCCCCGCTGAGGACGAAGGCCAGGAAGACGGAGATCATGATGACGGCGGCGGAGTTGATCACGCGGCTGGTCTCGGCGAGGCCGACCCGGACCGCCCGCCGGTTGTCGCCGGTCTCCAGCCACTCCTCGTACATCCGGCTGACCAGGAAGACCTGGTAGTCCATGGAGAGTCCGAAGAGGACCGAGACCATGATCACGGGGAGGAAGGGCTCGATCGGTCCGGCGCTGCCGAGGCCGAGGAGTTCGGTCCCCCAGCCCCACTGGAAGATCGCGACGACGATGCCGAAGGCACCGGCGACGGCCGCGACGTTCATGGCGGCGGCCTTGAGCGGGATGCCGATCGACCGGAAGGCGAGCAGGAGCAGCAGACAGCCGAGCGCGATGACGACGCCGACGAAGAGCGGCAGCTTGCCGACGATGATCCCGGCGAAGTCGTCGTACGAGGCGGTGACGCCGCCCACGTGCACGTCGAGGGAGGTGCCCGTCTCGGCCCTCGGGATCACCTCGTCGCGCAACCGGTCCACGAGGTCACTGGTCGCCTTGGACTGCGGCGAGGAGTCGGGCACGACGACGAGGACGGCGGTGTCGCCCGCGCTGTTGTACGTGACCGGGGAGACGGACGCCACCCCCTTGGTGGCGGTGAGCGCGGCCGGCAGCTGGTCGAGGGCGACCCGGTCGTCGGCGCCGTCGAGGCCGGCGACGAGGGTGAGCGGGCCGTTGACGCCGGGCCCGAAGCCCTCGGCGAGCAGGTCGTACGCCTTGCGGGTGGTCGCGGTGGCCGGGCTGTTGCCCTGGTCGGAGGTGCCGAGGTGGAGCGAGAGGGTCGGCAGCGCCAGGACGGCCATGACGAGGACGGCGATGCCGCCGAGGAGCTTGGGGTGCCGTTCGACGAAGGCGGACCAGCGGGCGGCGAGGCCGGTGGGCAGCTCGGGCTGCGGGCCGCGCTCGGCGAGCGTCCGGCGTTCGCGCCGGGACAGCGCCCGCATGCCGATGAACGAGAGCAGCGCGGGCAGCAGGGTGACGGAGGCGGCGACCGTGAGGAGCACGGTGAGCGAGGCGGCAATGGCGACGCCGTTGAGGAAGCTGAGCCGCAGGATCAGCATGCCGAGGAGGGCGATGCAGACGGTGGCGCCGGCGAAGACGACGGCGCGGCCGGTGGTGGCGACGGCGGTCTCGGCGGCCTCGGTGACGGAGAGGCCGCGTTTGAGGCCCCTGCGGTGCCGGGTGACGATGAACAGGGCGTAGTCGATGCCGACGCCGAGGCCGACGAGCATGCCGAGCATGGGGGCGAAGTCGGCGACGGTCATCAGATGGCCGAGGAGCACGATCCCGGAGTACGCGATGCCGACGCTGACGAGCGCGGTCGCTATCGGGAGCACGGAGGCGGCGAGCGAGCCGAACGCGAGGAAGAGGACGACGGCCGCGACGGCGACGCCGACGATCTCGGCGATGTGTCCGCCGGGGGCCTCGGTGAGGGCGACGGCGCTGCCGCCGAGCTCGACCTGGAGGCCGTCCGTCTGTGCCGCCTTGGCGGTGTCGACGAGGGCCTTGGCCTGGGCTTCGGGGATGTCGTCGGACTGCGCGTCGAAGGTGACGGTGGCGTAGGCGGTGTGCCCGTCCTCGCTGATCTGGCCCCGTGTGTCGTCGTACGGGGAGGTCACGGCCGCGATTCCGGGGAGGTCGGCGACCTTGTCGAGCATCGCCGTCATGCGCTCCTCGACGGCGTCGGCGCGGACGCTGCCCCGGTCGCTGTGCCAGACGATGGTGTCGCTGTCGCCGCCGAGGCCGTGGAAGCCGCGGTCGAGGAGGGCGGTGGCCCGGCCGGACTCGGTGCCGGGGACCTCGTAGTCGTTGGAGTACGCACTGCCGGCGAGGGTCGCGCCGGCGGCGGTGCCGCCGAGCGCGAGGAGCCAGAGGAGAACGACGACGAGACGGTGACGGACGCACCACCGTGCGATTGCGGCCAAGGACGTACTCCTGACTGGATCTGTACTCGCGCCCCACTGTTACAGCCAAACGTGATCGTTTGCCCGTTTCGTGGCGATCCTCACAGAGTGCGTCGCGGGACCGGCGTTCCGTACGGTGAGGCGCGGGTCACGGTCGGTCAGGTCCCGGTCGGCGTGACGCAGTGGCCGGGGCCGCTCGGGAGGACCCGCTTCTCGTCGTACAGGTCGGCCAGGGTGACGCGGACCCCCTTGGCCGCCCGGCCCGCCTTCCACCGGCCCTCGGCGGAGAGCGGATGGAGGTAGCCGTCCTTCGGCGCCGAGCAGTCGTGGTTGGCGACCTCGCTCGCGTAGGCGCCGAGGACGAGCTTCCCGCCCTTCGACGTGAACGTCATCTGGCGCCGCACGGCGACCCGCGCCACCTCGGGGACGCCCGGAATCACCTCGTGGCCCTCCTCGGCCCGCACCAGCGCGTAGACGAAGGAGTAGTCGACGTGCACGGACAGCTCCCCCGCCGCCGAGACCTCGTAGGTCATCGCGCCCTTCGCCCGGACGCCGTTCTCGTCCAGGTACACCTCCTCGGGGTCGAAGCGGGTGACCATGTCCTTCCGTACGGCAGCGTCGACTCCGCTCGGATCGAGCAGGGCCGGCGCCGCGGCCGGCTCGGCACCGGCGAGGGTGTCCTCCGAGACGTTGGTCTCGACGAGCAGGGTCTTCACGTTCTCGAGGACGGCGGTGATGTCCTTCTCGGAGAGCCCGCCGGACGCCACGGGCACGGGGACGTAGATCCCGCCGGCCCCCGGCGTCCATCCGGCGGCGGGCGAGTTCCGGAACGGCATGTCCTGCGTGTACGGCCATTCCAGGGGCCAGATCTCCTCGTGGAGCGTCTGCGCGCTGTACGGCTCGTACGGCGGCCGCTCCCCCGTCACATCGGTCAGCCAGTACCCGAACCCGCCGAGGAGCAGCACACCGGCACCGACCGCAAGCGCGATCTTGAGGCGCCGTACCCTCCTGTCGCGCCGCAGCGCCTCCTCACGTCCCGGATCGTTCGCCTGCGTGCGCAGCCGGGCGACGTAATCCGTGGGTTCCACCGACATCCTCTGTCCCCTCCCCTGCTCCGCCAGGGGCGACGGAGCGGGACGGAGCCTCTCATGCGGCAGCCCGGTCCCGCCGAGCGCGTCCGGGGACAAGCCGCCCCCCGGACGACGACGACCTCCTCGGCCGCTTTTACGTGGGGCGGTCTCACGCGGGCCAGGGTGAACCGGAGTACAAGTTCACCGAGGACGACGCGGACTACACGCCCACCTGCGAGGTGCTCGCTCAGGCGCGTTCCACGGGCAAAGGCACGTAGTTCCCCAACCCCCTCACGGGCCGGTGGCGCAGGTGTTCCTCCTGCGTCAGACGGTCTGACACCGGGCCCTTCGGGGGGTGTCCCGCCTGGACACCCCCCGAAGGGCCC
>NZ_MWIG01000322.1:0-1582 GCF_002156145.1 Streptomyces sp. NRRL B-24572
GGCCGGCGGCGAGGAGGACCGCGTAGGTCAGGTACGGGTTGGCGCCCGAGTCGATGGAGCGGACCTCGACGCGGGAAGAGCCCGTCTTGCCCGGCTTGTACATGGGCACGCGGATGAGGGCGGAGCGGTTGTTGTGGCCCCAGCAGATGTACGAGGGGGCCTCGCCGCCCGAGCCGGCCGTGCGGGAGGAGCCGCCCCAGATGCGCTTGTACGAGTTGACCCACTGGTTGGTGACGGCGGAGGTCTCGCCCGCGTGGCGCAGGAGGCCCGCGATGAAGGAGCGGCCCACCTTCGACAGCTGGTACTCGGCGCCCGACTCGTAGAAGGCGTTCCGGTCGCCCTCGAAGAGGGACAGGTGGGTGTGCATGCCCGAGCCCGGGTACTCCGAGAACGGCTTCGGCATGAACGTGGCCTGCACGCCCTGCTCCAGGGCCACCTGCTTCATGACCAGGCGGAAGGTCATGATGTTGTCCGCCGTGGACAGGGCGTCGGCGTAGCGGAGGTCGATCTCCTGCTGGCCGGGCGCGCCCTCGTGGTGGGAGAACTCCACCGAGATGCCCATCGACTCCAGCATGGTGATGGCCTGGCGGCGGAAGTCCATGCCGACGTTCTGCGGGGTGTGGTCGAAGTAGCCCGAGTTGTCGGCCGGGGTGGGCCGGGTGCCGTCGAGCGGCTTGTCCTTCAGGAGGAAGAACTCGATCTCGGGGTGGGTGTAGAAGGTGAAGCCGAGGTCGGAGGTCTTGGCGAGGGCGCGCTTGAGGACGTACCGCGGGTCGGCGAAGGACGGCGAGCCGTCCGGCATGAGGATGTCGCAGAACATCCGGGCCGTGCCCGGGGCCTCGGCGCGCCACGGCAGGATCTGGAAGGTGCCCGGGTCGGGCTTGGCGATCATGTCGGACTCGTAGACGCGGGCGAAGCCCTCGATCGCGGAGCCGTCGAAGCCGATGCCCTCGTCGAAGGCCTGCTCCAGTTCGGCGGGGGCCACGGCCACCGACTTCAGGAAGCCGAGCACGTCGGTGAACCACAGACGTACGAAGCGGATGTCGCGCTCCTCGAGCGTACGGAGCACAAATTCCTGCTGCTTGTCCATTTCCACACCCATCCTCGCTGGTCAGGCCGCCTGCTCCCACCGCCTCCGGTACATCGGGGGGCACCTGAGCATCCCACCACATGGTTTCGCGCACGTTGCACACCCATACTGCCTGCTCGGGTGTGACTCAGGTAACGGGGGAGCGTCCGGATCCGGGTGCCGGGAGGCGCCTTGTTCGCCCGTCCGGCGGTTGCCCTTCGCTACCGAGTGGTACCCCGTTCGGCCCACACGGGCTCCTCTCCCACTACGATCTGCGCCCATGGGGGCCCCACGGCTCGTACGCCTGTTCCGACACGCGCGTCCCATGGCACTGGCGAGTGCCGTGGCGACGCTCCTCGCCGCGCTCTTCCTCTGTCTGGGGACGGGGCCGGAGCGGCAGGGCGCCCATCACGACGAGGCGACCCGCGTCGCCGCCGGGACCACCGCCGGGACCACCGCCGTCGCCGCCGGGACCACCGCCGTCACCGCCGAGGCCACCGCCCTCACCGGCGA
>NZ_MWIG01000323.1:0-4480 GCF_002156145.1 Streptomyces sp. NRRL B-24572
CCGCCCCGGCGGCGAAGGAGCCGAGGATCCTGCACATACCGGTCACCCTCCAAGCACATCACCCGGATTACCCAATGATTTGAATCTACCAAGTTTTTGAATGGCGCGTAAGTGCCATGTCCTGTTCACGCCACGACTTGGCCTTGCGACGCCCCCACCGCCCCAACAGGCTGGCCCCATGGAGGACTTCAACCGGACGGCACCCGAGTCCCTGCTGGTCGTGGCCGCGCACCCGGACGACATCGAGTTCTGCGTCAGCGGCACGGTCATGCAGTGGATCGAGCGCGGCACCCGCGTCACGTACTGCATCGTCACGGACGGCGGTGCGGGCGGTTACGACGAAGCGCTCCCCCGCCAGGCGATGGCGGACCTGCGCCGCGCCGAACAGGTCCACTCGGCCAAGCTCAGCGGCGTCGCCGACGTGCGCTTCCTCGGCTACCCCGACAGCTTCGTGGAGCCCTCCGTGGAGCTGCGCCGCGATCTGTGCCGGGTCATCCGCGAAGTACGGCCGCAGCGGGCGATCATCCCCTCCCCCGAGATCAACTGGGCGCGGGTCGCCGACCTCCACCCCGACCACCGCGCGGTCGGCGACGCCTGCCTGCGCGCCGTCTATCCCGAGGCCCGCAACCCCTTCGCCCACGCGGAACTCCTCAAGGAGGAGGGCCTGGAGCCGTGGACCGTCCACGAGCTGTGGCTGATGACCGGGCCGACCCCGAACCAGTACGTCGACGTCACCTCCGTCTTCGACCGCAAGGTGGAGGCCCTGCGCATCCACACCTCCCAGACGGCCCACTTCGACGACCTGGCGGGCCTCCTGCGCACCTGGCTCGGCGAACACGCGACGGCGGGCGGGCTTCCGCCGGGGCGGATGGCGGAGGCGTTCCAGATCGTGCACATCGACTGAGGAGTCGACGGGGCCCGCCCCTTGTGGCCTCACGGGGCGAGTGGGAGCGTGTGACGCCTCGACGGCCGCCACTCCGGGGGGAGTCCACTCGATGACGATCGAGCGTACGAGCGCGCAGAAGGCCCTGATGGACGAGCACGGCCTGCCCTGGCCGAAGGCGGACGAGAACGCCGCCTCCCGGACGCAGACCAGCCTGGGCGACTACGAGGCGAAGCTCTCCGACGACCGGGCGGACGCGGCGAAGGCCGTACAGCGGCTGCTGTCCAGCGGACACGGCGAGGCGATGACCGCACTCGCCGGGCACTGGGACCGCGTCAACGGCCACTTCACCGCCACGGCCGCGGCCGCCGTCACCATCGCGGCCCAACTGCTCACCTGCGCGGACGACATCGCCGTGCACAAGGACATGGCCCTGGGAGTCGTCGAGCGGATCGCCCCCGGCCTTCCGGCCCCTGCCGCCGGGAGCGTCCGGCCGCCCCTGGAGGTCGCACAGCAGAGCACGGTCGAGAGCGCCCGCGCCGAACTGAAGTCGATCGAGCAGGAGGCCTTCACCGACACCGCGAGCCGGCTGACCGCCGCCCGCACCGACCCCCGTGTCGCGGGGCTCCCGGACATCCCCGCGGACCTGTCGGGCGGATCCGCCGGCGGCCGCCTCGGGGCCGGCCTGGCCCCGGGCATCGCCGGCGGCGCCGGAACGGTCGGCGCCACCGGTCCCGGCATCGGTCCCGGCATCGTCGGCGGAGGCATCGCCGGCGGCGCAGGAGCGGGCGGCGCAGGAGCGGGCGGCGCAGGAGCGGGCGGCGCAGGAGCCGTCGGCGCAGGACAGCACGCCCCGGACGCGTCACCCGGGCGGCTCCGCGGCGGCGGCCCGGCGGTCGGCACCCCGCAGAGCTTCCGCATCGACTTCTGGGAGCACACGCGGGCGGCCAACCGCCTCGCCGAGATCGCCGACCAGATCGCCGACAGGACCACGACGGCCCTCGCCCGTGCCATGTACGACCTCGAAGAGCTCCGGCGGAGCGGCTCGCTCGGCGCCTCGGTCGCCGAGGGGTTCGCTCCGCTCCTCGACGATCTCGATCTCGCGACCCGCGCCCTCGGCCATCACCTCGGCGGCCCTCTGCGCGACGCGGTCCGCGCCGCCGGGGAGGACCAGAAGCAGACGGACGACGACCACAAGAAGTGGTTCGGCCGGCTGGACTAGCCGGGGAACGCTCGGGTCCGGATCGGCCGTCGGCGTAGCCTGTTTCCATCGGACTCGAAACAGGCTGTTACGTCTCGCGCACACGCCGTAGAAACGGGGCTGCCCTATGCCATTGGCCGTTTTCGGATCAAGGAGCCCCTCATGAGCCGTTTCCGCACCACCACCATGGCCCTCGCCGGCGCCGCCGCGATGTTCGCCCTCGGCACCGCGCCCGCCCAGGCGGCCCCCGGCGACGTGACGACCACGTGCGCGAGCACCGCCACCCCGTACGGCTACGTCGACGTCAGCTGGGGTTACAGCGCCAGCTGCGGCACCCAGAACTTCGACCCGAACATCAAGCAGATCAAGCAGCTCACCGGCCTGCCCATAGGCACCGTCGTCCAGGCCTGCTCGTCCACGTACTACCCCGCCGGCTGGACCGCGACCAGCTCCTACTACAGCAGCTCCTGCGTCGCCTGGCCGAACTCCGGCTTCAACAACAACGCCTGGACCCTCAAGCGCGTCTCCTGATCGCACCGTACCGGGGCCCGCCTCCACGCGGCGGGCCCCGGTACGGGTACGAGTACGGGCGGTACGGGCGGCTTCGGCAGGTGGTTCAGCAGGCGCCCAGGTCCTGCCACACCCCCCACTCGCCCGTCGTGCCCGGCTCCTCGCCGGTCGTCCACCACTTGGCCTTCCAGGTGTGGCCCTTGTGGGAGACCTGCTGGCCGCCGGTGTAGACGGCGGAGGAGACCCACGGGGTCGCCGTGCACTGGGTGGCGCCGCCGGTGACGGTCAGGGAGAGGACCGCCGCGTGTCCGGCCGAGGGGCCCGCCCCGTTGACGACGATCTGGTAGGTCCCGGAGACCGTGGCCGCCGTGGTGTTCACGGTGAGGGTCGAGGAGCCCCCGGCCGTCACCGAGGCGGGGCTGAGGGTGGCGGTGACGCCGGCGGGCAGGCCGCTGACCGTGAGGTTCACCGTCTGCGCCGCACCGGAGGTGACGGCGGTGTTCACCGTCGCGGAGGTGGATCCGCCCGCGGTGACGGTGGCGGCGGACGGGGACGTCGTCACCGAGAAGTCGTCGGCCGGGGCCGTCGTCCCGCTGGTGAAGGGGGCGAAGACGTGCGAGAAGTCCCAGGTGTTCTGCTGGATGCCGGAGCAGCCGTCGGCCGCCGCGCCACCGGCACAGCTGCCGTTGTCGCGCTGGAGCGCCCAGAAGGACAGGGTGTTGATGCCCTTGGCGACCGCCCAGTCGTAGACGGTACGGGCGTTGGCGAGGGTGAAGGTCTCGGCCGGGCCGAAGTCGTCGACGCCGATCATCTCGATGATGCCGACCATGCCCCACAGCTGGGCGGACGTCTTCGTCGGGTAGAGCTTGGCGAGCTGGTCGTAGAGGCCCTGGGCGGCCGTCTTGGTGTCCGCGGCCATGTCGTGGGCGGCGTTGTCGTAGTAGTCGAAGGTCATGAGGTTGACGACGTCGACCTTCGCGCCGTTGGTCACGGCGTTCTTGAGCACCGCGAGCCCGCTGGCGGCGAGGCCGTGGGTGGTCGTCGGCAGGGTGTACGAGATCTGGATCTGGCGGCCGTTGGCGGCGGCCCAGTCCTGGACTAGCTTGATGGCCTTGTTGCGGCGGTCGATGCCCGCGGTGTTGTCGAGGGAGTCGACCTCGATGTCCATGTCGAGCCGGGTGACGTCGTAGGTCGTGATGACCTTCTCGTACACGGCCGCGATCTGGTTGACGTCGGTGCAGCTGTCGGCGATCTCGGTGCCGGTGGTGTCGGCCGTGTAGCCGCCGAAGGAGGGGATGACGTCGCCGCCGCGGGACCGCATGGTCGCGATGTCGGCGCCGAAGGAGGACTGGGCGATCGGCAGGCCGGTGTCGCCGTTCCAGTACGCGGTGCAGGAGCCCTTCGTGGCGGTCTGGAGGAACGCCATCGTGAGGTGCTTGGCGCCGGACTGGGCGCTGAGGGCGGCCGGGCTCTCCCCGGTCCAGGACTCGAAGTAGGGGGCGAAGACCCGGGCGGGGAGCGGGGTCGCCGCCTGGGCCGCGGGGGCGGCGGCGACGGTGGCGAGGCCGAGGGCGGCCACGGCGGTCACGGCGGCGGTGAGGGCCGAGCGGAGCGAACGTACGCGTCGTCTCATGGCGATCCAATGACTGTGGGGGAGGCGGGGGATGCGAGGTGCGTCAACGCCGTTGTGGCACACCCCTGTTGGGATACGACGAAACCCCCGCGACCATGACCACGTCAATGGCCTGGACCAAACTTGGACTAGACCAATTTCACGGTGCGGTGCGTGGTGCGGCCGGCGAGTACGGGCGGGTCCTGGCGCGATGCGCGCGGGCGGCCGGGCATTGGCTCGCAGCGAGCCAAGGCCCGGCCGCCCGCGCGCATCG
>NZ_MWIG01000324.1:0-8436 GCF_002156145.1 Streptomyces sp. NRRL B-24572
GTTGAGCGGCGGCGGCGAGCTGCTCGCCGAGGGGCGCAGTGACGCCGTGCTCGGCGATCCGGTCCTCTCCGTCGCCTGGCTCGCCCGCACCGTCGCCCGCTTCGGCGTGCCCCTGAAGAAGGGGCACGTGGTGCTGCCCGGTTCCTGCACCCGGGCCGTCGACGTGGCGGCCGGGGGCACGTTCACCGCCGAGTTCGCCGGCCTTGGCTCCGTCTCCCTCTCGTTCATCTGAGGTGATCATGACCATCAAGACAAAGGCGACCGCCGCCATCGTCGGATCCGGCAACATCGGCACCGACCTGCTGTACAAGCTGCAGCGCTCCGCGCACGTCGAACCCCGCTGGATGATCGGCGTCGACCCCGGCAGCGAGGGCCTCGCCCGCGCCGCCCGGGCCGGCCTCGAGGCCAGTCACGAAGGCGTCGACTGGCTGCTCGCCCAGGACGAGAAGCCCGACATCGTCTTCGAGGCCACCAGCGCCTACGTCCACCGGGCCAACGCCCCCCGCTACGCCGAACTCGGCATCAAGGCCGTCGACCTGACGCCGGCGGCCGTCGGCCCCGCCGTCGTACCGCCCGCCAACCTCCACGCGCACCTGGACCAGCCGAACGTCAACATGATCACCTGCGGCGGACAGGCCACCATCCCGATGGTGTACGCGGTCTCCCGCGTCGTCCCCGTCCCGTACGCGGAGATCGTGGCCTCGGTGGCCTCCGTCTCGGCCGGCCCCGGAACCCGGGCGAACATCGACGAGTTCACCCGCACCACCTCGCGCGGCATCGAGACCATCGGCGGTGCCGAGCGCGGCAAGGCCATCATCATCCTCAACCCCGCCGAGCCGCCGGTCATCATGCGCGACACCGTCTTCTGCGCCATCCCCGAGGACGCCGACCGGGCCGCCATCACCCTCTCCGTCAAGGAGATCGCCGAGCAGGTCGCCTCGTACGTCCCCGGCTACCGGCTGCGCGCCGAGCCGCAGTTCGACGATCCGAGCCCCGAGAACGGCGGGATGGCCCGCGTCGCGATCTTCCTGGAGGTGGAGGGCGCCGGCGACTACCTGCCGCCCTACGCCGGAAACCTCGACATCATGACCGCCGCCGCCACCAAGGTCGGCGAGGAGTTCGCCAAGGCGATCCTCGCCTCGGGCGCGTAAGGAGCACCCCGCATGCCCTACTCGGACACCCTCGACATCCGGATCACCGACTCCTCGCTGCGCGACGGCTCCCACGCCAAGCGCCACCAGTTCACCGCCGACGACGTACGGTCGATCGTCGCCGCCCTCGACGGCGCCGGCGTCCCGGTGATCGAGGTGACGCACGGCGACGGACTCGGCGGATCCTCGTTCAACTACGGGTTCTCCAAGACCCCCGAGCAAGAGCTGATCAAGGTGGCCGTCGAGACCGCGCGCTCGGCGAGGATCGCCTTCCTCATGCTCCCCGGACTCGGCGTCAAGGACGACATCCGGGCCGCCCACGGCAACGGCGCGGGCATCTGCCGCATCGCCACCCACTGCACCGAGGCCGACATCGCCGACCAGCACTTCGGACTCGCCCGCGAGATGGGCCTGGAGACCGTCGGCTTCCTGATGATGGCCCACTCCACGACCCCCGAGAAGCTGGCGCGCCAGGGCCGCATCATGGCCGACGCGGGCTGCCAGTGCGTGTACGTCGTCGACTCGGCCGGCGCCATGGTCATGGATGACGTCACCGCCCGTGTCGAGGCCCTCGTCGCCGAGCTCGGCGACGACGCCCAGGTCGGCTTCCACGGCCACGAGAACCTGGCCCTCGGCACCGGCAACTCCATCGCCGCCATCAAGGCCGGAGCCCTCCAGATCGACGGCTCCACCCGCCGCCTCGGCGCCGGCGCGGGCAACACCGCCGTCGAGGCCCTCGTCGCCGTCTGCGCCAAGATGGGCATCCGCACCGGCATCGACGTACTGAAGATCATCGACGCGGCCGAGGACGTCGTCCGCCCCGTCATGGACGACGAGTGCCGGCTCGACCGGCTCGCCCTCCTCATGGGCCACGCCGGCGTCTACTCCAGCTTCCTCAAGCACGCCTACCGGCAGGCCGAGCGCTACGGCGTCTCCGGCGCCGAGATCCTCCTGCGCGCGGGCGAACGCCGCCTGGTCGGCGGCCAGGAGGACCAGCTCATCGACATCGCCGTCGAACTCGCCGCACAGAACTGAACCGACACACATCAGGAGGGACGAGATGACTGCTCTCAACGACGAGGTCAGGGTCATCGAGACGGGCAGGCCGCCGACGCGGTTCGCCCGGGGCTGGCACTGCCTCGGCCTCGCCGACGCCTTCAAGGACGGAAACCCGCACGAGATCGAGGCCTTCGGCACCAAGCTGGTGGTCTTCCAGGGCCAGGACGACGGACAGCTGCACGTCCTCAACGCCTACTGTCCGCACATGGGCGGCAACCTCGCCCAGGGCAGCGTCAAGGGCGACGCCGTCGCCTGCCCCTTCCACGACTGGCGCTGGTCGGGCAACGGCCGCTGCGCCGGCATCCCGTACGCCCGCCGCGTCCCGCCCCGCGCCAGGACCCGCGCCTGGATCTCCCTGGAGCGCAACAAGCAGCTCTTCGTCTGGAACGACCCCGAGGGCAACCCGCCGCCCCCCGAGGTGACCGTCCCCGAGATCGCGGGCATCCACGGCCCGGAAGCCGACCAGTGGAGCGACTGGACCTGGAAGACCCTCAGGGTCGAGGGCGCCAACTGCCGCGAGATCGTCGACAACGTCGTGGACATGGCGCACTTCTACTACGTCCACTACGCGTTCCCCGAGTACTTCAAGAACGTCTTCGACGGCCACGTCGCCACCCAGTACATGGAGAGCAGCCCCCGCGGGGACATGGAACTGGGCACCCTCAGCTCCGGCCGCCTGCGCTCCGACGCCTCCTACTTCGGCCCCTCCTACATGATCGACCACCTCTACAGCGACGTCGGCGGCGGCACGGAGATGGAGATCGTCCTCATCAACTGCCACTACCCGATCGACGAGAACAGCTTCCTGCTCCAGTACGGGGCGATCGTGAAGCGGCTGCCCGGGATGACGGACGAGCAGGCCGCCGAGGCCGCACGGCTCACCGCCGAGGGAGCCACCGTCGGCTTCGAGCAGGACGTGGAGATCTGGCAGAACAAGACCCGGATCGACAATCCCCTGCTCACCGAGGAGGACGGTCCCGTCTACCAACTGCGGCGGTGGTACGAGCAGTTCTACGTCGACGTCGCCGACGTCAAGGACGAGATGACCCGCCGCTTCGAGTTCGAGATCGACACGCAGCGCGCCAACGCGGCATGGCGCGCCGAGGTCGAGGAGAACCTGGCGCGCCGCGCGGCGGAGACGGAAACCGGAGCCTGACATGCGAGCGGTGGAGTGCGCGGCCTGCGGCAACCAGGTCCTGTGCGAGAAGTTCAGCGTCGCCCACACCTCCGTGCAGTGGACGGCCGACGCGGCCGTCGTCTGCACGGAGTTCGGCGAACGGGTCGGCCGGGGCGGGAACACCGCCCGGATGCGGACCTGCGGGGCCCTGCGGGCGAGCATCGACCGTGCGGTCGATGACGGCACCCTGACGGTCGGCACCCTGGAGCCGGCCGGCCCGGAGTCCGGCACCCCGGAGGCCGGCACGGCAGGCACCGCGACCACGGAGGCCGACGATGCCTGAGCCCACGACCAGCCCACGCACCCACCGGCTGCGCGTCGTCGAGGTCATCGCCGAGACGGCCGACGCGCACTCCCTGGTGCTCCAGGCACCACCGGAGAGCGCGGACCGCTTCACGTACCGCCCCGGGCAGTTCCTCACCCTGAAACTGCCCGGCGCGGATGGTCACCCCGCGGCCCGCTGCTACTCCCTCGCCAGCTCGCCCCACACCGGCGAGCCGATGAAGATCACCGTCAAGCGGGTCGCCGGCGGGTACGGCTCCCACTGGGTCTGCGACCGGATCGCGGCGGGCGACGATCTTGAGGTGCTGCCCCCGGCCGGCACCTTCACCCCCGACTCCCTCGACGGCGACCTGCTGCTCGTCGCCGGAGGGAGCGGCATCACCCCCGTCCTGTCGATCGCCAAATCGGCGCTGGCCGGGGGCCGGGGCCGGGTGGTGCTGCTGTACGCCAACCGCGACGAGTCCTCGGTCATCTTCCGCGACGAACTGCGGGAGCTGACCGAGGACCACCCGGACCGGCTCCTCGTGACCCACTGGCTGGAGTCGCTCCAGGGCCTGCCCGCCACGGAACTCCTTGCCGCCGCGCTCGCGCCGTACGCCGACCGCGAGGCATTCGTCTGCGGCCCGCAGCCGCTCATGGACGCCGTCGAGCAGGCCCTGCGCTCGCTCGGCACGCCCGGCGACCGCATCCACCGGGAACGCTTCTTCTCGTTGAGCGCGGACGTCTTCGACGCCCCCGCGGTGCCGCAGGGCACGGAGACCGAGGGCGCCGGCACGGCCGAGGTCGAGCTCGACGGCGAGACCCGCACCGTCGCCTGGCCGGCGGCGACCCCCCTGCTCGACGTCCTCCTGGCCGCGGGCGTGGACGCCCCGTACTCCTGCCGGGAGGGCGCCTGCAGCGCCTGCACCTGTCGGGTCGTGACGGGCGAGGTCAAGATGCTCCGCAACGACGTCCTGGACGACCAGGACATCGCCGAGGGATACGTCCTGGCCTGCCAGGCCCTCCCGCTCACCGACCGGGTCGAGATCACCTATTCCTGAGGAGGGGACCGCCATGTCCCGAACCTGTCTGGTCACCGGAGCCGCCTCCGGCATCGGCGAGGCCACCGCCGCCCTGCTGCGGAAGCAGGGCCACACCGTCATCGGAGCCGACCTCACCGAGGGCGACATCCGCGCCGACCTGTCCACGGCCGGGGGCCGGGCCGAACTCGTCGCCCGGGCCCGCGAGCTGACCGGCGGCCGTCTCGACGCCGTCGTCTCCTGCGCGGGCGTCGCCCACTTCGACCCCCTCACGATCAGGGTCAACCACTTCGGCGCCGTGGCCACGCTCGACGGTCTGCGTCCGCTCCTCGCGGCCGGCACCGATCCGCGGGCCGTGGTCGTCGGCTCCATCGACTCCGTCCACGCGACCGACCCCGCAATCGTGGACGCCGCGCTCGCCGGGGACGAGACGGCGGCGGTGGCCGCCTCGCGCGCGGCCGTCGACCGCGGCGAAGGGCACCTCGTCTACTCCTCCTCCAAGGCGGCGATCTCCCGCTGGATCCGCCGCGCCGCCCCCACCGACGCATGGGCCGGCGCGGGCGTCCCGCTCAACGCCGTGGCCCCCGGCGTGGTCGTCACGCCCCTGACCCGGCCGCTGCTCGACGACCCGGAGATGCGGGGGCTCGTGGAGCAGAGCGTGCCGATGCCGCTGCACGGCCACGCCCGCCCCGAGCAGCTGGCCCCGCTGATCGCGTGGCTCGCCTCGCCCGAGAACGCCCTCGTGACCGGTCAGGTCGTCTTCGCCGACGGGGGAGCCGACGCGCTCCTGCGCGGCGACAGCACCTGGTGACGACCCGTACCAGGACACCAGGACAAGAGAACAAGGGGCACCCGCACGGGTGCCCCTACCTGTATCCCATTGCCGCACCCCCACCGAGGAGACGCCCGTGAACCCCCGTATGCTCGAACGCTCCGCCGTCCTCCCGGCCGCCCCCGACGCCGTGTGGGCGGTCGTCGGAGACTTCGGCGCCCTCGCCGACTGGCACCCCCACGTGCCGCCGTCCACCCTGGAGGACGGCGGCGACCCCGCCGCCGCCGGCACCGTCAGGGTCTTCGCGGTCGACGGAGCGACCGTCGCCCGGGAGTGTCTGCTCGACCGCGACGAGGCCGCCCGCTCGTACCGGTACGCCCTCCTCGACCCCGTCATGCTCCCGGTCCACGACTACGTGGCGACGCTCGCCGTGCGTCCGCACCCCGACGGCGCCGAGGTCCGCTGGTCCGCCGTCTACCGGAGCGCGGACGACGTCGTCGCCCGGGTGGAGGCGGTCTTCGGGGACGGCACCTACGGCACCGGGCTCGCCGCCCTGCGGGCGCGCTTCACATCCACTCGCTGAACCGCAGCCAGGCCATCATGTTGTCCATCGAGGGCTGCGGCAGCGCCTCGGCGGCCCCCGCACCGGCCGGCCGGTCCCGCTTCTCCGACTGCCGTCCGGGACCGAACATCGACTGCCACACCGACCGCGCGCAGCCGCGTACGGCCGGGGCGAGCCGTTCCATCTCCCGGTGGACGCCGTGGCCGCTCACCGAGATCGCGGCGATGGCCCGGCCCGCACCGCGCAGCGGAGCGGCCACGCAGAAGACCCCGCGGTAGCCCTCCTCGTGGTCGAAGGCCACACCGCGCTCCCGCGTCATCGCCAGCTCACGCCGGAAGGACTCGGGGCGGGTGAGGGTGCGCGGGGTGCGCGGCCGCAGCCCGTCCCGTATCACCTGCTCCACCGGCCCGCTGTCGCTGAACGCCAGGATCGCCTTCCCGGAGGCCGTGCAGTAGGCCGGCTGGCGTCCGCCCATGCGCGAGGGCACGACGGAGTCGTCCGAGCCGCCGATCCGCTCCAAGTAGACCACCTCGGAGCCGTCGAGCACGGTGAGGTGCACCAGATGGCCGGTGGACTCGTGCAGCGCGTGCAGATGCGGCAGCGCCGCCCGGCGCAGCCGGTTGTGGTGCGAGGCCATCGCGCCGAGCTCCAGCATGCCCATGCCGAGTCGGTAGTCGCGGCCCTCGCGCTCCAGCCAGCGCAGCTGCACCAGCTGGTCGAGGATGCGGTGCGCGGAGGAGCGGCGGATGCCCGAGCGCTGCACGACCTCGGTGAGTGTCAGCCGGGGCCCCGCGCTCTCGAAGGCGCTCAGCACCTTCGCCGCCTTCTCCAGCAGGGACAGCGGCGCCATCCCGGCCTCGACAGCCTCGACAGCACTGGTCGTCATCGGCACCTCCCACACGGACAGCACAGCCGATCGACCCCTGGCCGGGTCCGTAATCTCCGGTATTGCGTGGAGATTGCCAGAGGATGACAGCGCTGTGAAGGGGGAGTTCCGTCTCGGAACAGTAACGCGTAGGTTCCCTCTCGTCACGGCACGACGAGACCGGATTCCGAGAGGGGCACCCATGCGCGACGAGGACGTTCTCGCGGAGGTCCGCGCCCTCGCCCCCGCCCTGCGCGAGCGCGCGACCGAGGCGGAGGAGCTGCGCCGGGTCCCCGACGCCTCCGTGAAGGAGCTGACGGAGGCCGGTTTCTTCCGGCTGCTCCAGCCCGGGGCGTACGGCGGACTCGCCGCCGACCCGGCCGTCTTCTACGCCGCCGTGCACGAGATCGCCAAGGCGTGCGGCTCGACCGGCTGGGCGGCGGCCGTCCTCGGAGTCCACCCCTGGTACGTGGCCCAGTTCGACCCACGGGCCCAGGAGGAGGTCTGGGGCACGGACGGATCCACCCGGATCTGCTCCTCCCACGCCCCCACCGGCGAGGTCACCCCCGTCGACGGCGGCTTCCGGCTCTCCGGCCGCTGGCACTTCTCGGCCGGCTGCGACCACGCCCGGTGGGCGCTGCTCGGCGGCCTCGTCACCGACGCCGAGGGCCGGCCGGTGGACATGCTGACCTTCCTGGTGCCGTACGCCGACTACCGCGTCGACGCGGTCTGGGACACGGTCGGGCTGCGCGGCAGCGGCAGCAACGACATCCTCGTCGAGGACGCCTTCGTCCCCGCCCACCGGGCGCTCGGCTACGGCCCGGTGACCACGCTGCGCTGCCCCGGGCAGGAGGTCCACCCCGAACCGCTGTACCGGCTGCCGTACGCCGCCGTCTTCACCACCACCATCTCCACCGCGATGGTCGGCATCGCCGAGGGCGCCCACGAGGACCAGGTCGACGCGGCCCGCGAGCGCCTGAAGGCCCCGCAGGGCCGACGGGCCACCGAGGACCCCTTCGCCCAGGCGCGCATCGCCCGCGCCGCCGGCGAGATCGACGCCGCCCGGCTCCAGCTCCACCGCAACATGACCGAGCTGTACGCGCTCGCTCGCGACGGCGCCCCGATCCCCATGGAGCTGCGCGCCCGCACCCGCCGCGACCAGGCCCTCGCCACCGAACGCGCCATCACGGCCGTCGACCTGCTCATGGAGAACGCCGGCCGCGGACCGCTCCACGTGGGCGACGACGTCCTCCAGCGCGCCTGGCGCGACCTGCACACCGGCCGCGGCCAGGCCGCCAACGACGTCGACCGGGCACTCGTCCTCTACGCCCAGGACGCCCTCGGCATGGACGTCCACGACCCCATGCTCTGACCCGCCGGGAACCCTCCCGCACGAGGGTTCCCGCTCAGTGGGAGCAGCGCATTTCGCTGCCGTACGGCACGCCGTACGGTCCTGGCATTCCCCCACCACGACCCGAAAGGGGATGCCCCCATGGCCGATGACGTCCTGGCAGCGATCCGTGACCTCGCCCCCGCCCTGCGCGACCGC
>NZ_MWIG01000325.1:0-3840 GCF_002156145.1 Streptomyces sp. NRRL B-24572
GTACAGGTGCAGTGCGCCGCCCCGGCCCCGTCGTACCCCCGCCAGGAAGGCCGCCTGGATCGCCGGGCTCGCCTACCTCGCGGGCGGCGCACTGCACCTGTACGGCCTGTCGTACCTGCCGACCCTCTTCCCGAAGGACGCGTGCTGGTTCAACGCGGGCGCGATGGTCTACCCGGACTCCAGCAGCGCCCTGCCCGTCAGCCTGGTGTGCCGGGGCGAGGAGGTCGTCCCGTGGTGGGTCAACCCGGGGCTGCTGGTCCTGGCGGTGACCGCCGTCGCCGCGACGGTCGCCGCCGTCGTCCTCCGGTTCAGGCGCCGGTAGGGGACAGGCGGAGGGTCCAGGTCTCGACCGTGTACTTCGCCGGGTCGACCGCGTGCGGCTCCGCGATGCTCGCGACGATCCTGCCCTCCCGGTCCTGGTGCAGGGTCCGTATCGCCCGGCCGTCGCCGACGTTCTTCAGCTTCGCGAGGACGGTCGTGCCGAGGTCCCGCCCCACCGCCCGGAGCACCCCGCCGTCGAGCACCAGCACGGTCCCGTCCGGGAGGACGACCGGCTTCGGCGGCTGCGGGTCGGACAGCTCGGGGCCGGGCGTGACGACGCCGCCGGGCAGGAGCCGTACGACGCGGTTCCTCGTCGGGGTGTTCCGGTCCGCCTCCACGACCCGGACGCCGCTGCCGACGACGTAGTGCCCGTACGAGGGCCACCGGTCGGTCTCGTCGCCGTCGCGGTCGTACTCCCGCGTCTCGAAGATGCCGTAGCCCTCCAGGCCCAGCAGGAACCGGCCGCCGCCGCGCGCCGCCCCGCGCGCCCCGCGCAGTTCGGCGACCAGCCGCCCGTCGGCGAGGTCGAGGAGGAGCGCCGGGCCGAGGTGGCCCCACACCGTGTACTCCAGCGAGTCGGTGGTGACGAGGACCCGGCCGCCCGAGACGTGCGCCGCGTTCGGCCGCCCGGAGAAGGAGTGCTTCCACAGGGTGCGGCCGTCGGCGCCGACGCCGGTGACCGCACAGGTCCGGCCGTGGACGGCGATCCCGTCCCGGCGGGCGAGCGGCGCGCCGGGACGGGGCCGCTCGTACGGAGGCAGGCCGTCGGCCCGCCGATGGTCCAGGATCACCGCACGGATGCTCGACATGGCGGGAGCGTAGCCCCCCGTCCGCCGGACGTCCTCAGGGCAGGTCGTCGCGGCCCAGCCACGCCGGTCTGACCGGCACCCCGTCCGCGTACCGCTCGACGTCCGGCTCGGGTTCCGGCTCGGGTTCCGGTTCCACCGCTGCGGACTCCGGCTCCGGAGCCGGAGGTTCGGGCGCGGGCTCCGGTCCGGACGCGGGCTTCGGCGCGGCGGAGTCCTCCAACAACTCCGCCACCGTGAACCGGGTGACGTACGACTGCCACGCCCCGTCCACGACGAGCAGGAACCCGTCCTCCTTCCGGAGGAGCCGACGGCGCTTGGGACTTCGGGGATGCTCCGGTGCGAAGCTTCGCGCCCGGCGCTCCAGCTCCTCCAACGCGTCCTCGCGCGACCCGGAGACGTGGGCCGTCACGTAGGCCTCCGTGTGCTTGCGCTCCCCGAGCCCCACGGTCATCTCCATGACCAGCCCCCACGTCCGCACGTCCATGGAACCCCCGTTCTCGTACGCATGTCTCCCTTCCACAGTAGGCGGACGGGGAGCGGGCGCTCAGCCCCCGGCCAGCACGCCCCGCAGCTTCAGCACCCCCGCCTTCCACTCCTCGCCGTCCGACTCCTCCCAGAGTTCCAGGAGTTCGGACGGCTCGGTGAGGACCCGGTCCAGGGCCTCGACCGCCGCCGGGCGCAGCTCCTCGGGCAGCACGCCCAGCGGCTCCTTCGGGCCGTACGAGGTGGTGACCGGCTCCCCGCCCGGGCACTGCGCCGCGAGCAGGGCCGCCGACGCGATCGCCTCCACCGCCAGGTCCGAGTCGAGGTACTCGCCGCCGGTCTCGACGACCTCGCGGAACGACGTGCGCAGCACCTCCGCCTTCTTCTCCGCCGGGGCTTCGTCCACCCGGTACGAGAAGTCGGCGGCGGTGTCGTTGTCGAAGGGGCCGATGTC
This sequence comes from Streptomyces sp. NRRL B-24572, assembly GCF_002156145.1. Taxonomy (NCBI): domain Bacteria; kingdom Bacillati; phylum Actinomycetota; class Actinomycetes; order Kitasatosporales; family Streptomycetaceae; genus Streptomyces; species Streptomyces sp. NRRL B-24572. Next base: position 2,068 of record NZ_MWIG01000325.1, read on the forward strand.
CCAGGTACCCATGGCGTGCTCGCTCTCTGCTGTCGCTCGGCTGTACCGGAAGCGTGGCAGCCGCCACTGACAACGCCCCCCGCCTGCCGGTCTAGGCTCGTCGGGCCGCCGGAGCGGGTGGCGCGAGACGCGACGCGGAGGTCGGGACATGGACGAGCGGGCCGAGGCGGCACGGCAGACGCGAGAGGTGTCGCGGGTGCGGCGGGCGATACGGAGCCGTACCGCCCGCGTCTCGGTCGTCGCCGGGCTCGTCGGCGCTCTGCTCGGCGCCGGGGCCGTCGCCTGGCGGACCGACACGCTGCCCCTGGTCGGCGGCTCCGCCCCCTGCTGGGACTCGCTGAGCGAGGGGACCGTGACCGCGCTCTTCGGCGAGGGCCGGGAGGTCCGTTCCGAGGAGCAGAGTCTGGGCGGCGGCAGCGACCTCACGTACGGGAACTGCCGGGTGGCGGGCTTCCAGGACGGTCGTCTGCGTCGCGCGGTGGACATCCGGGTCCACGAACTCGACGGTCTGTACGGCATGGACGGCGACCGCTGGCCCGCGGAGTTCCTGGACCCGGACATGGTCTCCCTGGGGAAGGGACTGCCCGGCATGGCCTCCGGTTCGCGGGCGTGGATCGCGCTTCCCGAGAAGTGCACGGGGAAGCCGGGCGACTTCGAGGCCGCGACCGTCGTCGACGTGTCCCTGGGGCGGGCGGGGGCCGATCCCGACCCCGCGCTTCCGGGGTGGGAAGAGGACCGCGCCGCCCTGGCCCGGGCGGTGGTGGACGCCGCCAACGGGGCGATCCGTGCCTTCGGCTGCACGCAGTCGTATCCGGCGCCCGGTGCCCTGGCGAAGGCCGGCGACTGGGAGACGGCCCGGCAGGGCGCGCTCTGCGGGATCGAGGGCTTCGCCCTGCCCGCCGGTTTCTCCCGGGAGCAGCGTGAGGCGCTCTCGCGGGAGCGCTTCGGCGGCGTCGGCGGCCCGGTCCGCAGTTGTGAGGTGGGCGGCTCGCTCCCCAACACGTACCTCAGGTTCACGACGGTGGAGGACCCCTCGCTGACCGCGATCTTCAACAAGGACGTGCTGCACGGCGGCGCCCGGGTGGAGGGATCCAAGGGCTCCAAGGGCTTCGGCTCGCTGAGCGAGACGCGCGCCGCCTACAAGGCGACGTGCCCGAAGGGCCCGGTGGTCTTCCTCGTGGAGCAGAAGCGCGCCGTCGACGGCCTCCCCTTCGACCTGACCCGTTCCCTGCTCCCCGCCTACGTGGCGGCCGAGGCGGAACGGATCGGCTGCGGCCCCGAGAAGCTCCCGGAAGGCTGAAGGGCCCGCGCGGCTGAACGGCGGTGCGACCGCGCGGCGATCCGATCCGTATCTGACCTTCCGTCAGAATGGAACGTGTTCTAGTCTGCGCCCCATGGGCATCGCCATCACGCACGAACAGCGGGAGCTCGCCCGATCCGTCCGGGGCTGGCTCACCCGCGCCGTACCCCCCGAGGAAGTCCGCAAGCACCTGGACGTCCCCGACACCGCCACGGGACGGCCCGCCTACTGGGACGCCGCCGCCGAGCAGGGGCTCCTCGGGCTGCACCTCCCCGAGGAGCACGGCGGCGGGGGCGGCGACCTCGGGGACCTCGCCGTCGTCGTGGAGGAGGCGGCGCGGGCCCTGCTGCCCGGGCCCCACCTGCCCTCCGTACTCGCCGCCGAGCTCCTCCACCGCGCCGGGCGGCACGAAACGGCCGGCACGCTCGCGCGTGGGGAGCGGATCGGGGCCGTCGCCCTCGGCGGCACCGGCA
>NZ_MWIG01000326.1:0-8897 GCF_002156145.1 Streptomyces sp. NRRL B-24572
CAGCCGCATCCGCTCCATGGAACGCCAGCTCGGCGTCTCCCTGCTCGACCGCTCGCCGCACGGCTCGGCGCGGGTCCCACGGGTGCGGGGCCGCCGCCCAAGCAGGGCGCAGCCCGCACCGGGCGCGGGGCCCGGGGCGCATGAGCGGGCCGGGTCGGTCAGCCTCGGGTCAGTGACAGCAGGTCCCGCGCCGGGCCCGTAGGCCGGTGCCCCGCCGGCCAGACCGCGCGGAGGTCGCGCCGGAGGAGGACCCCCTCCACCGGGATGGCGACCAGGCGGCGCGACGCCAGTTCCTCCGTGATCGCCAGCTCGCTGAGGACGGCCGGCCCCGCCCCGCTCACCGCCGCCGCCTTCACCGCGGTCGTGGAGGCGAGTTCGAGGAGCGGTTGCGCGAGGCCTCCGTGCGCGGAGAGCGCCGCGTCCAGGACCTGCCGGGTGCCCGAGCCGCGTTCCCGCAGGACCAGCGGGGTCGCGGCCAGCTCCGCCGGGTCGAGCGGGCGCCGTCGCCGGGCCCACGGGTGCGAGGGCGCGGCGACGAGCGCGAGCCGGTCGTGCGCGACGACGACCCCGTCGAGGCCGTCCGGCACGGCGAGCCCCTCGACGAAGCCGACGTCGGCCTCGCCCGCGAAGAGGCGTTCCGCGACGGCCGCCGAGTTCCCGGCCTGGAGCGACACGGCGGTGTCGGGCCGCTCGGCGCGCAGCGCGATGAGCCAGCCGGGCAGCAGGTACTCGGCGATCGTCATGGACGCGGCCACCCGCAGCCGCGAGTCCCGCCGCCCGCGCAGGGCCTGCGCGCCCGCGTCGAAGGCCTCCGCGGCCTCCACGATCCGCCGCGCCCAGTCGGTGACGAGGGCGCCCGCGTCGGTGAGCCGGGAGCCGCGCGGCGAGCGGTCGAGCAGGGCGACGCCGAGCTGGCGTTCCATGGAGCGGATGCGGCTGCTGGCGGCGGGCTGGGTGATGCCGACCTCGCGGGCGGCCGCGCCGAGGCTGCCGTGCCGGGCGACGGCCAGGAGCAGTTCGAGCGCGCCGAGGTCGGGGACCCGGTGGGAGAGGGGGTTCGGGGGCTCGCCCGGCTCACTGCTCATAAAGTCAGCTTATGGCCTCATAGCCGCAACGTCCCTGGTGGGGCGGGTTCCTGCGCGAAACGATCGTCACATGGCAAGCCACGTACCTTCCCTCCCCGCCCTCCGCGCAGGCGCAGGCGCCACCACCCCCGGCGCCCGGGCGGCCCGTTCCGTCCGCCACCTCGGACCCAACTGGTACGCCTCCGTCATGGGCACGGCCATCGTCGCCAACGCGGGCGCCGCCCTCCCTGCGGACGTCCCCGGCCTCCGTACCGCATGCGCCGCCGTCTGGGTCCTGTCGCTCGCGATGCTGCTCGCCCTGGTCGCCGCCCGGGCCGCGCACTGGGCCCGCCACCGGGACCAGGCCAGGGCCCATCTCATGGACCCGGCGATGGCGCCGTTCTACGGCTGTCTGTCGATGGCGCTGCTCGCGGTCGGCGGCGGCGCGATGATCGTGGGCCGGGACTGGATCGGGCTCCCGGCGGCCGTCGCCCTCGACACCGTCCTGTTCACCGCCGGCACGGTGATCGGCCTGGTGGCCGCAGTGGCCGTCCCGTACCTCATGGTCGTGCACCACCGGATCGAGGGCGCGTCGCCGGTGTGGCTGCTTCCGGTCGTGGCCCCCATGGTCTCGGCCGCGCTCGGCCCGCTGCTCGTGCCCCACCTGCCCGCCGGGCAGGCCCAACAGACGCTCCTGATCGGCTGCTACGCGCTGTTCGGCGTCAGTCTGCTCGCCACCCTGGTCATGCTGCCGCTGGTCTTCGGACGGCTCGTCACCGGCGGCCCGCTGCCGCTCGCGCTGACCCCCACCCTCTTCCTGGTCCTCGGCCCGCTCGGCCAGTCGACGACCGCCGCGAACAAGTTCGCCGACACGGCCGCGGGCGTGCTGCCCGCCCCGTACGCCCACGGTTTCGCCGCCTTCGCCGTCCTCTACGGGGTCCCCGTGATGGGCTTCGCACTGCTGTGGCTGGCGCTCGCCGGGGCGATGGTGCTGCGGGCGCGGCGGCGGGGCATGGGCTTCGCGATGACCTTCTGGGCGTTCACCTTCCCGGTCGGGACCTGTGTGACCGGCGCCGAGGGCCTGGCTCGGCACACCGGTCTGGACGTCTTCCGGTGGCTCGCGATCGGCCTGTACGCGTTCCTCGTGGCGGCCTGGCTGGTGGCCGGTTTCCACACCGCGCGGGGGCTGTTCAGCGGTGCGCTGCTCGCAGGGCCCGGGCAAGTTCCCGCGGGGCCTCGGCCAGTGACGGCCCGTACCAGGTGAGCATGCGCCCGTCGACGAGGGCGGCGGCGGTCCCGGGGAAGGCCTCGGGGCCGTCGTCGCGCGTGAAGCGGTAGGGCTCGTCGGGCAGGACGACGAGGTCGGGCGCGGCCGCGCGGAGTTCGTCCAGAGGAATCCTCGGATAGCGGTCGGGATGGTCCGCGTAGACGTTCCGGACGCCGAGGCGGGCGAGCAGGTCGCCGGCGAAGGTGTCGCGGCCGAGGACCATCCAGGGCCGCCGCCAGATCGGTACGACGGCGGTGCACGGCTCCACCGGGGTCACGGCCTCCCAGGCGGCCTCGGCCTCCACCAGCCAGCGGGGCCGCCGGGGCGCCCCGCACGCGGCGAGGACCCGTTCCAGTTCCCGCAGCCCCTGGTCGAGGGTGCGGATCTCGGTGACGAGGACGTCGAGCCCGGCGGCGCGCAGGGCGGCGAGGTCGGGGGCGCGGTTCTCCTCCTCGTTGGCGAGGACGAGGTCGGGCCGGAGCGCGGCGATCGCCGTGACGTCGGGGTTCTTGGTCCCGCCGATGCGGACGACGTCGAGCCCGGCGGGGTGGCCGCACCAGTCGGTGGCGCCGACGAGGACGCCGGGCGCGGTGACGGCGACGGCCTCGGTGAGGGAGGGTACGAGCGACACGACCCTCGGCATCACCACGTACTCACTGCTCCTCGGCCTCGACGTGGTCGCCGACCGCCACGACGAGGAGCCGGGTGCCGGGCTCGGTGGCCCGCCAGCGGTGCCGTACGCCGCCGGAGAGGTAGAGCGTGTCGCCGCGGCCGAGGTGGTACGCGCGGCCCTCGGCCTCGACCTCGGCGGCGCCGTCGGCCACGTAGAGGAGTTCGTCGTTCCGGTGCTGGAACTCGCGGCCCGCGTCCTGCTCGCCGGTGAACTCCAGGGCGTGCAGCTGGTGGCGGCCGCGGACCAGCGCCCGTACGCCGACGGGCATGCCGGGGGAGCGCTCCCCGGACCGTACGACGTCGACGGTGCGGGAGGCCTCGGCGGCGGCGAGGAGGTCGCCGACCGTGGTCTCCAGGGCCTCGGCGACGAGTTCGAGGGAGCGGCGGCTGGGCCGGGCGCGCTCGTTCTCGACCTGGCTGAGGAAGGGCACGGAGAGGCCGCTGCGGGAGGCGACGACGGCCAGGGTCAGCTGGAGCGCTCTGCGGCGCCTCTTGACGGCCGCGCCCACGCGGGGTGCTTCCTTCTCGTCCATGTCGGCTCCCTCCCTCTGCTCGTACCGGTCGGTTACCTGAACCTTACGCAGCTTTGGGGCGGGGTTTCGCGTCGTGACGAAAAGGGGTGGCCGCCGAACACGTTCGGCGACCACCCCTTTTCAGCCAGTGAAGAAGGGACGGTTACTGCGGGGCGAGCTTCTCCGCGAGGCCGGGGTTCCGGTCCAGCCAGGTGCGGACGGCCTGCTGCTCCTTGCCCTTGCCGGTCTCCTGGATGACGGCCTCGAGGTCCGTGAGCTGCTTCTCGGTCAGCGAGAAGTTCTTCAGCCAGGCGCCGACCTCGGGGTTCTCGGTGGCGAAGCCCTTGCGGGCGAGGGTGTGGACGCCGTCGCCCTTGCCCCAGGAGCCCTTGGGGTCCTTGAGCTTCTTCAGGTCGTGGGCGGAGTAGGCCCAGTGCGGGGACCAGAGGGTGACGACGACGGGTTCCTTGCGGTCGTACGCGCGCTTCAGCTCGGCGAGCATGCCGGGCGTGGAGCCGTCGACGACCTTGTACTCGCCCTCCAGGCCGTAGTCCTTGAGGACCTTGTCCTTGAGGATGCCCATCATTCCGGCGCTGGGCTCGATGCCGACGATCCGGCCCTTGAACCGTCCGGCCTTCCCCTTGAGGTCGGCGAGGGAGTCGACGCCCTTCACGTACGAGGGGACGGAGAGCTCCAGGGAGGTGGGGCCGTACCAGGAGCCGAGGTCCTCCAGCTTGTTCTGGTACTTCTTCCAGTACTGGGCGTGGGTGACGGGGAGCCAGGCGTCCGTCTGGAAGTCGACCTGCCCGCCGGCCAGGCCGGTGTAGAGGGCGCCGGCCTCCAACTGCTTGGTCTCGACCTCGTAGCCGCGGCGCTCCAGGAGCTCCTTCCACAGGTACGTGGAGGCGATGCCCTCGTCCCAGGGGATGTAGCCGATGCTGACCTTCTTGCCGTGGCCGCCGTTCGGGCCGGAGGCGGTGGTGGAGGTCGCGCCGCCGTTGCCGCCGAGGAAGCCCGTGCCGCCGGCCGCGAGGGCGAGGACGACGACGCCGACGAGGGCGGTGACGGGCTGCGGCCGGTGGGCCCAGAGCTTCGCCCCGGCCCGCTTGGCGCCGAGCGCGGCGCGGGCCTTGGCGGCGGCGCGGCGGCCCAGCGGGGAGACCTGGCGGCCGAGGGCGCCGGTCATCCGGTCCAGGTACATGGCGAGGACGACGATGGAGACGCCGGCCTCGAAGCCGAGGCCGATGTCGACGTTGCCGATGGCGCGGTAGACGGCGCCGCCGAGTCCGCCGCCGCCGACCATGCCGGCGATGACGACCATGGAGAGGCCGAGCATGATGACCTGGTTGACACCGGCCATGATCGTCGGCAGGGCGAGCGGCAGCTGCACGCGCAGCAGCGTGTTGCGCGGGGTGGTGCCGAACGCCTCGGCGGCCTCGACGAGTTCGCCGTCGACCTGGCGGATGCCGAGTTCGGTCATGCGCACGCCCGGGGGCAGCGCGAAGACGATGGTGGCGATGATGCCGGGGACGACGCCGACGCCGAAGAAGATGATGCCGGGGATGAGGTAGACCATCGCCGGCATGGTCTGCATGAAGTCGAGGACGGGCCGCAGGACGGTGCTGACGGTCTTCGAGCGGGCCGCCCAGATGCCGAGCGGGACGGCGATCACCAGGGTGACGAGGGTGGCGACGAGGACGAGGGAGAGCGTCGCCATGGCCTCGTCCCACAGCTGGACCGAGTCGACGAGCGCGAAGCCCGCGAAGGCGAGGACACCGGCGGCGAGGCCGCGCAGCCACCAGGCGACGACGGCGAGGACGCCGGCGAAGAGCAGTGGCTGGGGTGCGGACAGGACGGCGTCGATGCCGTCGTAGAGGCCGGTGACGCCGGTGCTGACGGCGTCGAAGAGCCAGGAGAACTGGGCCTGGAGCCAGTCGACGGAGCTGTCGACCCACTGGCCGAGGGGAAGCCTAGGCACGGGCGGTCACCTCCCGGGCCTCGGTGAGCGGGGCGTTCGTCGCGGCGACACCGCCCATGACGGCGAGGAGGCGTTCGGTCGGTACGACTCCGAGGACGGAGCCGTCGGTGTCCTCGACGGTCACGGGGTGCGGGGCCAGGGCGGCCACGGCGCACAGGTCGGCGACGAGCGTGTCGGGTCCGACGGCCCGGCAGGCGCAGTCCTCCGGGCAGTCGGCCGGGGCGGTGTCCGTCATGACGGCGGCGGCGGTGAGCACCCGGGAGCGGTCGACGTCCTGGATGAAGGAGGCGACGTAGTCGTCGGCGGGGCGGACGAGGATGTCCTCGGCGGTGCCGAGCTGGACGATCCTGCCGTCGCGCATGACGGCGATCTTGTCGCCGAGGCGCATGGCCTCGTTGAGGTCGTGGGTGATGAAGACGATGGTCTTCTTCAGGCGCTGCTGGAGCACGAGGAGCTGGTCCTGCATGTCGCGGCGGATCAGCGGGTCGAGCGCGCTGAAGGACTCGTCCATCAGGAGCAGTTCGGCGTCGGTGGCGAGGGCGCGGGCCAGACCGACGCGCTGCTGCATGCCGCCGGAGAGCTCGTCGGGCCAGGACTTCTCCCAGCCGGCGAGGCCGCACAGCTCGAGGGCCTCGGCGGCGCGGGTCTCGCGCTCGGCGCGGGGCACGCCCTGGACCTCGAGGCCGTAGGCGGCGTTCTCCAGGACGTTTCGGTGCGGGAAGAGCGCGAAGTGCTGGAAGACCATGCTGATCTTCTTGGAGCGGACCTCGCGCAGCTCGCGGGGGGAGAGCGCGGTGAGGTCGTGGCCGTCGTAGAGGACCCGGCCCGCGGTCGGTTCGAGCAGGCCGTTGAGCATGCGGAGGAGGGTGGACTTCCCGGAGCCGGACAGACCCATCACGACGAAGATCTGGCCGGGGTCGACGGTGAAGCCCGCGTCGACGACGGCGGCGGTCGTCCCGTCGGCCCGCAGTTCGTCGCGGTCGGCACCGGCGGCGAGCCTGCGGACGGCTTCGTCGGGTCGTCTGCCGAACACCTTGTACAGATGGTCGGCCTGGAGCCTGGACACATACACCTCACGGGTAGGAACGAAGAACGGCCTCACCACCCCCGCGTGGCCGGCCGTGGAGCGGGCGGGATCGGCCCGCGGGCCCGTCGCGTACGGGGATCCTTTTCGTTGAATCCCGTACCGGGTTCCGCTCCGGGCTCGCGCATGCCCTGCTTCACAAGGTGCAAACGCAAAGGTGACGGGGGTCACGCGTGCGCATCCGGGAGGGCCCGGCGCGCGGAGCGGAGGGCGCTGTCGGTGGGGTGCGGACCGATCGGAGGGCGCTGTCGGTGGGATGCGGACCGATCGGAGGGGCGCTGTCGGTGGGGTGCGGCATGATCAGGGGGTGACGCGACGCCTGATGCTCCTCGACACCGCCAGCCTCTACTTCCGCGCGTACTTCGGCGTGCCGGACTCCGTCCGGGCGCCGGACGGCACCCCGGTGAACGCCGTGCGCGGGCTGCTCGACTTCATCACCCGGCTCGTCCAGGACCACCGCCCGGACGATCTGGTGGCCTGCTGGGACGAGGACTGGCGGCCGCAGTGGCGGGTGGACCTGATCCCCTCGTACAAGGCGCACCGGGTGGCCGTGGAGACGGAGACGGGCCCGGACGAGGAGGAGATCCCTGACACGCTGTCGCCGCAGGTGCCGGTGATCGAGGAGGTCCTGGCGGCGCTCGGCATCGCGCGGGTCGGGGCGGCGGGGTACGAGGCGGACGACGTGATCGGGACGCTGGCGGGCCGCGCCGGGGGGCCCGTGGACATCGTCACCGGCGACCGCGACCTGTTCCAGCTCGTCGACGACGCCCGGGGCGTCCGCGTCCTCTACCCGCGCAAGGGCGTCGGCGACTGCGACCTGGTGGACGCGGAGCTGATCCGTACGAAGTACGGGGTGCGACCCGACCAGTACGCGGACTTCGCCGCGCTGCGCGGGGACGCGAGCGACGGACTGCCCGGCGTGAAGGGCATCGGCGAGAAGACGGCGGCGCAGCTGATCACGGAGTACGGGGACCTGGCGGGCGTCCGGGCGGCGGCGGAGGACCCGGCGTCGAAGCTGACGCCGGCGAAGCGGCGCGGGATCGTGGAGGCGGCGGCGTACCTGGACGTGGCGCCGACGGTGGTGCGGGTCGCCGCCGACGTGCCGCTCCCCGAGTTCGACCCGGCCCTGCCGACCGCCCCCCGCGACCCGGCCGCCTTGGAGGCGCTGGTGAAGCGCTGGAACCTGGGCGGCGCGGTGGGACGCCTGCTGCCGGTCCTGGAGCACTGAGGGCGGGGTCACACCGGCCGCACCGGGCCCCTCTTGCCACGGGATGCTAGCTTAGGCATACCTAAGTATGCAGAGTCAGGGGAGCTCGTCGTGGCAGAACAGTCGACCCGCAAGGCACCGAAGGCCACCGAAGCGCGCGTGGTGCACACCGAGCGGATCACTCCGCACATGGTGCGGGTGGTGCTGGGCGGCCCCGGGCTCGACGGCTTCGCAGCGGACACGTACACCGACCACTACGTGAAGCTCCTCTTCGCCCCGGAGGGCGTCGCCTACCCGGAGCCGTTCGACATCGAGCGGATCCGGACGGAGTTCCCCCGGGACCAGTGGCCGACGACGCGGACGTACACGGTGCGGGCCTGGGACCCGGTCCACCGCGAGCTGACCATCGACTTCGTGGTCCACGGCGACGAGGGCCTGGCGGGCCCGTGGGCGGCGCGCGCCCGGGCGGGCGAGACGGTGCGCTTCCTCGGCCCCGGCGGCGGCTACGCGCCGGACCCGGCGGCGGACTGGCACCTGCTCGCGGGTGACGAGAGTGCCCTTCCGGCGATCGCGGTGGCCCTGGAGCAGCTGCCCGAGGGGGCGAAGGCGCACGCCTTCATCGAGATCGCGGACGCGGCCGAGGAGCAGAAGCTGGCGACGGCGGCGGGCATCGAGGTCACCTGGCTGCACCGGGGCGGCCGCCCGGTGGGCGAGGCACTGGTCGAGGCGGTCACGGCCCTGGACTTCCCGGCGGGCGACGTGCACGCCTTCGTCCACGGCGAGGCGGGCTTCGTGAAGGAGCTGCGCCGGCACCTGCGGCTCGACCGGGGCGTGGCGCGCGAGCGCCTGTCGATCTCGGGCTACTGGCGCCTGGGCAAGTCGGACGAGGGCTGGCGCGCGATGAAGCGCGAGTGGAACGACCAGGTGGAGCGCGAGCAGGAGAACTGAGCCGAGGGGCGGGGCCACACGAGGGCCCCGCCCCTTCGGTCATCCGCCCGTTCCGGGCCCGGGGCGACGAAGACCCCGGGCCCTTTCGTCCCTCCGGACCCCTTCACCCCCGCACCCCTTCGCCTCCCGGGCCCCCTCGCCCCCGGGCCGCTCCGTCCCCGCACC